>CAZKUS010000047.1:0-10778 GCA_964556025.1 uncultured Clostridia bacterium
AACAAAATTATATAAAGTGAGCCATTAGCTCAGTCTGGCAGAGCACCTGACTTTTAATCAGGGTGTCCCAGGTTCAAATCCTGGATGGCTCACCAAGTCATGCGAGGGTGGTGGAATTGGCAGACACGCTAGACTTAGGATCTAGTGGGGTATCCCGTGTGGGTTCGAGTCCCACCCCTCGCACCAATTTTAATCGAGCGGGAGTAGCTCAGCGGTAGAGCGCCGCCTTGCCAAGGCGGAGGCCGCGGGTTCGAAACCCGTTTCCCGCTCCAATTTAGTCTCGGTATTTTGCCGGGACTTTTTTTTATTAAGTTAGTATTGTAAAATGTGATTAGTTGTATTAAAGAGCTGCTATTTTTTAGAGCTATCAATACTCAAATTAATAGATCCATAACAAGGAGGAAATTAACATGTCTAAAAGGTCTGTAAAGAGAGTTGCAGCTATACACGATTTAGCTGGATTCGGTAGATCATCACTGGCTGTAGTAGTTCCTGTCATTTCTACTATGGGTACTCAAGTTTGTTCTGTGCCCACAGCCATACTGTCAACACAGACTGGCGGATTTGATGAATACAGCTTTGTCGATTTAACTGATAACATGGTGGATATGTTTGAACATTGGAGAAAACTAGAAATTGACTTTGACTGCATATACAGTGGTTTTTTGGGATCTCCCAGACAGGTGGATATTATTTCTGAATTTATTGACAATTTTACCGTTCGAAATAACTGTAATGACACCATGGTGGTTGTAGACCCGGTGATGGCAGATGATGGCAAACTTTATAGCACTATGGATCAAGAGATGGTTCGTAGAATGAGAGATTTAGTAGGTAAAGCGGATATTATAACTCCTAATTTCACCGAAGCGTGCTTCTTATTGGACAAACCATATGAAACTGAATATGACAAAGAAACTATGAAAGAATGGTTGTATCAACTGTCTGATATGGGACCAGAAAAGGTGATCATAACTAGTGCACCCTCTTCTGATCCAAATAAAACTAATGTTATTGCTTACAATAGAGAAGATGATAGATACTGGAAAGTGAGCTGTGATTATATTCCTGCTCAATATCCGGGAACTGGAGATGCATTTACTAGTGCCATAGTGGGCAGTTTGCTTCAAGGCGATAATCTTCCCATTTCTTTAGATAGAGGTGTGCAATTTATTACTGCTGCTATTAGAGCCAGTTATGGTGAAACTTTACCAAAACGGGAAGGTGTCCTACTTGAAAGGGTATTGGGGAATCTTAACTTGCCTGTGTTGGTAGGGAGTTATGAAATACTTTAATGAGGGGCTGTAATATTCTGATCTTGTTGGCAATTCTATAATTTTTTACTACTATTAACAGTTAACTTTAGCTAAGATGGTAACATTGTGGTTATGGAAGGTTAACAATCTTGATAGCACAATGAAGGAGGCAAAAAATGTTTGATATTTTTTTGGATTCTTGGCAGAAAGAAAAACTCATGGAAGTTACTGTAGATGAATTACAGGGTTACTTAGATTCTGGTGAAATTACTAGTAAGCAAGTGTTGTTGATGTATTTAAACCGAATAGCCGAATTTGATAAAAAGGGACCGGAATTGAATACTGTTATAGAATTGAATCCTAATGCACTGCAGATAGCAGCTGCGTTAGATGTAGAAAGAGAATATAAAGGATCTAGAAGTAAGTTACATGGAATTCCAGTACTAATCAAGGATAATATGGAAACGGAAGATAGAATGCATACCAGTGCGGGTTCTCTAGCTTTAGAAAACCACAGGGCAAAAACTGATGCCCATTTGGTAGCGGCATTAAAGCGAGCAGGAGCGATTGTGTTGGGCAAAGCAAACTTAACTGAATGGGCAAATTTTATGGCTGATAAAATGCCCAGTGGCTTTAGCTCACGGGGAGGACAAGTCTTAAACCCTTATGGTCCAGGTGAGTTCGACTGTGGAGGTTCTAGTAGTGGCTCGGGTGCAGCAATAGCTGCAAACTTTGCACCTTTGGCTTTGGGTACTGAAACTAGCGGATCTATTCTAAGTCCTTCAAGTGACAATTCAGTAGTTGGCATTAAGCCAACAGTGGGATTGATTAGCCGTTCTGGTATTATACCGATTTCACACAGTCAGGATACTGCAGGCCCCATAGCCAGAACTGTTGCTGATGCTGCTCTGATGCTAAACTATATTACTGAACCTGATGTAAATGATCCGGTTACTCAAACTCACAACAATATTCCCGATGATTATACCAAGTATCTTAACAAAGATAGACTTCAAAATGCTCGAATAGGATGGTCAGAGAAGATTATCAAACACTTAGAAGACGATAAACAAGAATTAATGGAACGAGCAATAAAAGAATTAGAAAAATGTGGTGCTAAAATAATTTCATTAGAAGATTTTCCCCCGACATCTGATTGGGATTTAAATGTACTCCATTACGAATTTAAAGCCGGTGTAGATGCTTATTTAGCAAACACGAGCAAAGAAGTACCGGTGAAAAATTTAGCCGATGTTATTCACTATAATTACAAACACAAGCAAGTTGCCCTTAAATACGGACAGGAGAGACTCTTACGTGCAGAAGAAACCAGTGGTACATTAACTGAACCTGAATATTTATTGAGCCGTGAATACGATATCTACTATTCTACAACAGCTGGAATCGATGCTGTTATGGACAAGCACAAATTAGATGCTTTGCTGTCTCCTGCTAATTTAGGAGCCAATATTCCAGCTAGGGCCGGTTATCCTTCTATTACAGTACCCGCGGGTTACACATCGGGAGGTAAACCCATGGGCGTTACTTTCACTGCTAAAGCGTATCAAGAACCGGAATTAATCGGACTGGCGTACAGTTATGAACAGCAGACTGCCCATAGAAAAGCACCTAATTTGTAGACTGTGGTTTAGGTTATTTCATGAGTTTACTAATCAACTTATCCAAATAAACTGATTTCATCTGTTTACTGGCCATTGCCTGTTTAATTGGTGGAAGTTTTAAAATCGAGGATAAAATTGCTGCCATAGCTCTATGGCTTGTGAAAGCTTGATTGTCGAAGATTAAGTGCTGCAATTGTCCTTTCTCTATTGCCATTAATACGATTCGATGTACTGAATTGGCAGGGGTCACTACTCGTTGAGATCTACTCTCTAAATAAATTGCATCAAAATTGCAAGCTTTTTTACAAACTCCACAACCAAGACAAATCTCTTCGTTTATTTTAGGGGTATTATAAACGGACTCACTAGTAGCTCCACTAATTGAACTCTCAATGGCGTTAATGGGACAAGATTCTATACATTCCCCACAATCACGGCAATTAAATGTGTCAATCTTGGGAAGAAAGTTAGTGGTGTGAATAGGCTGTAGACTGCCGAACTTTCTAGCTGCTATCAGAGCTTCACAACAGCATCCACAACAATTGCAAATAAAACTGACATCATGTCGGACATTTTCACCACATTGAACTAAATTATGTTCATAAGCATGAGAAAGTAGCTCCAAACCCTCTGAAGTGTCCACTCGACGTGCATAGTTATGCCTGATTAGTGAATCGGCTACATTATTAAAGGTCATGCAGATTTCCATAGGAGCATCACAGGCTTTATTCATATGTTCCATCTTATGGCGGCAGTAACAAGTGCTAATCCCAATATGGCTAGCTGACTTAATTATGTGGCTTGCCCGTTCATAATCCAGTACATGAATGGCATTTTCACTGGATAGAACTTGTTCTTGAACAAAAATTCGCCCCAACTTGGTTTCACTACCTAAAAATAAATTTTTAATGAAATCTTCTTCTACATTTAAATACTGATGTAACAATTCGCTTAATAACTGTTGGTCAATGTCATTCCGGGTTCTCATCATGGAAAACTCAAAAAAACCTGCCATTGGTGGAGGAAAAGTGTATATCTTATCCCCATCTTGTTCCCCGTCTAACAGTATTGCTCGACTTGCCAATTCATTTAAAATTTTCCGTGTTTCCCGTTCATCCAACTTCCAAGTCTTTGCTGCAGTTTTAACTGTAAATGGTTTGATTGGAAGCTGTGACATCAAATCTGCTTCTCTTTCATTTACTAGTATTTGCAAAATTTTATACAAGGTTTCTGATGGTGGAGCTCCTTGTGGAAACTTGTTTAAACGTTCTTCAAGCTTCTTATAGCTTGCTTTTACTGAATGATGACCCATTGAGAAACCCCTTTCAAACTAAGTTTAGAAATGGTCACTGCTTTTTAAGCATCTTTAATCATTGCCACCTAAAATTTCGCATGCTTAAATAAGCTTCGTTAATTCAGATAATTTTTATTACTATTATTTTACCATATATTGGGTAAAAGTTCAGTTAAAGTTTATTGCTATCAACAACAGAATATAACAGTGCCTAGCTAAAAAAGGCAGATAAGTGAACATATTTTCCAAATTTTTGATTTCAAAATTCAACTTTAACACAGCTAATTATAAAAAATTATTAATATTAATTATCATGATTGCCACAAAAAAGAATATAGTTTATAATGGCAATTAAATCAACATACTAGGTCATGGTATTTAACAATTTGAAGGGAGAAGGATTTCATGGATATTCGAAAGAGTGTACCTCTGATGATTTTGATGTTTTTCATGGCTGTGACAGTAGTGGTTGCGGATTCCACGTCACAGGAAGGTGATCAAAACCCTTTGCTTGCTCTGGAATCAGTGTACGCAGGAGCTATAACTGGAGATAATGATAATAATGACAATGACCTGGTGGAGTTGGATCTGGAAACTGCTAGAGAAAGAATGCTAGAATATTCTAGAGATGCTCAAAGAGCGGAACTTGGTTTAGATGAAGTGGAGATAAAGGTTAATCGTGTCCGCAGTGAACGAAGTGATATGGAAGAAAAGTTAGAAGAGTTTGAAGGGAAAGATGAGAAAATAATCGAAACTAGAGGAAAATTAAGCGACACTATAGATAAAGTCGAAAAGGTCGATGAGGAGACCGTAGGATTTATTGCAGAAGCTATTGTTGATGAGGAAGACAAAGAAAAAGAAGAAGCTGTGGAGCAGATGCTCAATGTTACAAGAGAAGCTACGATATTTATGCTGCAAAGTGAGCGTAGTTCTTTGAATAGGCAGTTATCTGAAATGGATGAGCAGATAGATGAAATGGAAGATGCTGAAGAAGAAATAGATCAAGGTGTAGAAGAAGCAGAGCAAGGTGAGGAACTGGCTGAGATGGAATGGGAAGCCAGTCAGGAACTAATCAAATTCGGTGGAGAAGCAAGCTATGTAGGTCTTTTAACTATGGAAGAGCAGATAGCTGCCTTGGAAGAGGGGTTAGAGGTTTTAGATCGATTACTTAAAGAACAAGAACAACAGGTAGAACTGGGAAAAAGTTTGCCAGTTAAAAGTGACTTGGTTGAACTCGAAAAAACGGAGTTGGAGAATACTTTAACCACCTTGGAAGAGACTCAAAGAGAAATGGAAATAGAATTTTTGGACAATCTAGGGTATTCCATGGATAAAGATTTGGAATTAGCTGATATTTCATATGATATAGAAAATTTCAGTGATGATTTGGATTTAGAAGAAATTCGAGAGAAAGTTTTTGAAAACAGTGAAGAGTTGGAGATTGCTAGAACTCAAATGGAAAACGCAGAAGACAATATGGACTGGGCCAGTGATCAATACGCTATCGGAACTAATGATTACAGGGAAAGGGAAATAGCTCTAAAAGAATCTGAATTGGATTTAGAGGAGTCTAAAAAAGAACTAGAAAGATCTATCCAAGAGAGCGATAATTCGTTCAATAAAAACTATCGTGACTTACAAACAGCAGAAAAAGATGTAGAAATACAAGAAGAACTGTTAGAAGCAGAAGAATTATCAGAAGAAAAAGGTCTTGCAACAGGTAAACAGGTTTTGGATACCTTGGTAGAAGTAGAAGAAGCCATACGAAGTTTAAAACAGGCAGAATATGAAACTTATTTGGCTAAACGAGAACTACAATTATTAAAAGATGGTTATCTGGTCGATATCCCTGATGGTCAAGAAATGGAAGGTGAAGCCGATCCTGGAATGGATCCGGGTCAAGATAAAGAACCTGGCATGGATGAGCCGGGAATGGACGATCCAGACATGGACGATCCGGGTAAAAAAGACAAGTAAAAAAGTAGAGGAGATAGTTATATCAGATTATCTATCGAATAAAATCATTATTGTGAGATGACTTTTTATTTAATCATTACCGACCGACTGGTCGGACGGGCTGATTTTATAAGTCTTTAGACTGAATGGGGGGAGAATCATGACTACTGGAAATAATGAAATTAAAAATAAACAAAAACAGTCAAGCAGGCCTGGGAAAAGGCTTAAACTAGTTATCCCTATAATTGCTGTTTTAATTGTAGTTGGAGTTTTTATAGGAGTAGGTAATTTAACATCTGACCCTGTAGAAGGGGAAGAAATGCAGGCTGATGAAGAAAATGAGCTTCCCACCGTAGATGTTGCTGAAGTCATTAAAAGAGACATAGAAGAAACTGCCACAGTTACTGGGAATGTTGAACCCAATGATGAACGTATGGTTATTCCTCAAGTAGGTGGAGAAATTGAAACTATTTATGTGGAAGAGGGAGATGAAGTTTCACAAGGTGAAACTTTAATGGAAATCGACAGTGAAGAAGCCAGTCTTCAACGTCAAGAAGCACAATCTATGCTGGATGCTGCTGTAGCCAACTTGGAAGAAGCAGAAGCGGGAGCTAGAGATGCAGAAACTGTTGAAGCTGAAACCGCTGTAGATAATGCTAGAGAAAACAAAGAACAAGCCGAACGTGAACTTAATAGAATTGAAGAAATGCATGAACAAGAATTTGCTACTGATCAGCAGCTAGAACAGGCAGAAATGCAGTACGAAAATGCTGAATCCCAGCTTGAATCTGCTGAAGCTGCTAAAGATGCTGTTGAAGATGGGGCAAGACAAGAACAGATAGATGCTCTAGAAGCTCAAGTGAGGCAGGCAGAGATAGGAGTTGAACTAGCGAGAAGAGCTGAAGGCAATAGTGTGGTAGATGCTCCTACTAGCGGTACTGTTGTAATGGCAGAATATGATGAAGGCGAATTAGCGGGTACTGGAGAGCCAGCTTTTATAATTATGGATCAGGAAACAATGCAAGTGAAAGCTTCGGTACCGGCTTCTTATATCAATGAGGTGGAGTTGGGAGATCAAGTAGAAATAGATGTTCCGGCCGTTGGAGACGACATCTATCAAGGAGAAATACAAAAAATAGGTGATCTACCTGGTGAAGGTAGTCGTAATTATCCGGTAGAGATTGTACTAGCAGAAAAACAATCAGAAATTAAAACTGGCATGCATTCTGAGGCTAATATTTCAATTGGCTTACAAGAAGATGTGCCCGTTATTCCTCGGGAAGCTTTAGTTGAACAAAATGATGAGATGGGAATATATACAATTCAGGAACAAGAAGAACAGTATTTAATAGAATTTTTAACCTTAGAGCTCGGGAGTTCTCAAGATGGAATGATACATGTGGAAGATGGACTGAGTGCTGATGAAGAGATTGTCGTAAACGGACAAACCGAAGTAAACCCAGGAGACGAAGTAGAAATAAATCACATTGATCTGGACGAAGAGAACAGTGGAGGCGATAGTTAATGTTTTTATCAAAAATAGCTCTAAAACGTCCTGTTACTATCATTATGGTAGTAGTTATCTTGCTAATGCTTGCAGTGATCTCGTTTACCAGGATTCCCATCGATCTGTTTCCAGAGATGGATCTACCCGTATTGATGGTACAGACAGAGTATGAGGGAGCTGGCCCCAATGAGGTTGAAAATATGATCAGCCGACCTATGGAAGAATCCCTTTCTACAGTAGACAATTTGTCACAGATAACGTCTGTATCTCAACAGGGAAGTAGTCAAATTGTTATGGAATTTGATTGGGATGCGGATATGGACTTTGCTGCTTTAGATACAAGGGAAATAATAGATATGATGAGTGAACAACTACCTGATGATGTAGAAGATCCTACAGTTATGCAAATTGATCCGGATATGATGCCTATTATGCAAGTAGGGATCGAAGCGCCCGAAATGGATTTACAAGAAGTCAGTGAGTTGGCTGAAGGTACTATACAGACCAATTTAGAACAAATAGAAGGTGTAGCAGAAGTCGACATTATGGGCGGCGTGGAAAGAGAAATAGATATAGAAGTCGATCCTTACTTATTAAACCAATATGACGATATAAGTTATGACAACTTGACAGGTGCCGTCGCTGCCAATAATATGGATATTTCTGGCGGGGAGATGATGGATGGAGGCCGTGAATATTCAGTTACTACTGTTGGTGAGATTGATGATCCAGAAGAATTGAATGATATTCAAATAGGTATGGCCGATGAAAGTCCGGTATATTTGGAGGATGTAGCTACAGTAGATGATTCTGTGGAAGAAATGGAACCTATAAGTAGAATCAATCAAGAATCAGCAGTATCTTTTGGAGTGAGAAATCAAAGTGATGCCAATTTAGTGCGCGTTGCCGAACAAGTTAGGACAGAGCTAGATAATTTGGAAGCAGGCTTAGGTGATGACGTTAGTTTTGAAATTATTATAGATCAAAGTACTTTTATTGAAGATTCAATTGATAGTATTATCGACATGGGGATTATAGGTGCAATATTGGCCATGATAGTGCTGTGGTTATTTCTAGGTAGTGTACGTACTACACTTATAATCGGTTTCGCTATTCCTATATCAATTATCAGTACTTTTAATTTGATGTATTTCCAAGGTTATACTATAAACTTGATTACCATGGGTGGTTTGACTTTAGGTATAGGCTTGGTAGTAGATAATTCCATTATAATTTTAGAAAATATCTTCAGAAAAAGAGAACTGGGAATGTCCCCTTATGACGGTGCACTAGAGGGGAGTAGAGAAATTGCTGGTGCGATAATTGCCGCTACATTGACTAGTATGGCTGCTTTTTTACCGTCAGCTTTTACAGAAGATATAGCTGGAATTATTTTTGAACCATTGGCCTGGACCGTAGTGTTTGCTTTATTTGCTTCTTTGATGGTAGCTCTGGCTTTAGTGCCCATGCTATCTCATAAATTAATAGGCAAAAATGTAGATTTCAACAAAAAGAGTTTTTTACCGCAAAAGTTAGATATCTTACTCAAAAAGGTAACTGAGATTTATGGAAAAGCAATTGCATGGGGCTTAAAAAGACGAGCTGTGGTTGTGAGTGGCTTTATTGGTTTATTAGTAGTTACGGGATTATTGACACCTTTCATGGGTTTTGAATTTTTCCCACCAGAAGATTCTGGTGAGATAGATGTCAGTATTGATTATCCTGTAGGGACTCCTATAGAAGAAACTAGTGAAAGATTGCAGGAATTAGAAGAGCAAATTGCAGAAATCGAAGAAGTAGATAATGTGTTTTCCACAGCTGGAGGTGGTGGACCAGATATGGCTACGGGTGGAGAATCTCGGTCCGGTTCTATTGACGTAACTTTAGTAGAAGATCATGAACGCTCCACCTTCCAAATTGTAGATGAAATCAGAGAATTACTTCCCTACGGAGGTGGGATTGATGCCAGTGTCTCTGCTCAAGATATGGCTGAAGAAGGCGGCGGTATGGGTGGCGAAGATGCCACTGTAATAGTTCAAGGTGATGATATGAATGTGTTGGAAGACTTGTCTGAGGATATAGCAGGAGAGATACTATCTGTTCCTGGGGTAGTAGATTCTTCTACCAACTTTGAAGATGCTACCATGGAAATGCAGGTAGATGTAGATGAAAGCAGTGCAGATGCTTACGGCATTACTACTGTAGATATCGGTGAATTTATCCATCAAGTTAATGAGGGAGAAACGGTATCCTTCTTTAGAGAAGGTGGAGAAGAATACGATATTTCCATGCAAATGATGCCTTCTAGACAAACTAATGTATCAAATATGGAAAATTTATTGATTGGTACTCCTACAGGAGATCAGGTCCCCATAGGAGAGGTAGCTTCACTGGAAATGGCGGAAACCCCTAGACAGATAGAACGGGAAGATCGCGTCAGGACAGGAACTGTAGGTTTACAAATAGAAGGCAGGGATATAGGTAGAACAGTAGATGATGTTCAAGAGGTAATATCGGATATGGAAATTCCATCTGGTTATACTGTAGATTACGGTGGGACGTATGAAATGATGATGGACAGTTTTGAAGGTTTGGGATTGGCCTTGATACTAGCAGTACTGCTAGTATATATGGTAATGGCAGCCCAATTTGAATCATTACTGTATCCCTTCATTGTTATGTTTACTATGCCTCAAGCGATAATTGGTGTCATTTTGGCACTGTTGTTGACTGGATATTCTTTCAGCATAGTTGCTTTTATGGGAGTTATCATGTTGGCTGGAATTGTGGTAAATAACGGTATTGTTATGGTAGATTTCATCAACAAACTCTATCACGAACAAGAACACAGCCGCTGGGATGCTATTATTACAGCTGGTAAAATCAGATTGCGTCCTATCTTGATGACTGTACTAACTACAATACTGGGAATGCTTCCCATGGCTTCAGGTGCAGGTGAAGGTGCAGAGTTAAGAGCACCTATGGCTGTAGCTATCATTGGTGGATTGACGGTATCGACAGTGATTACACTGATGTTAATCCCCGTAGTATATACTTTATTTGACGATATTCGCTTAAAGTTGCACGAAAAATTTGGATCAATAGATAAGGATGGTGAACCAGTTGTCACGAGTAAAAAATAG
>CAZKUS010000048.1:0-10694 GCA_964556025.1 uncultured Clostridia bacterium
CACTACAATTGCACGTTTAGATATACCGATCTGGGGAGCAGCCAAACCAATTCCCTCTGCATCGTACATAGTATCTAACATATTAGTGATAAGTCTTTCAATACGGTCATCTATTTTGTCTACTGGTTTAGCTTTTTGTTTTAATACCGGATCTTCTCCAGTTCTTATATTTTTAATAGCCATAACAAGCCTCCTCCCAAAGTCAGTATTTTTCGAATAGCTCATTAAAAGCTAAGCGCTGTTATACTCCGTTGTTGATAGCTGAACTCTTTTAGTTAACGAATTTTGTGAAAGGTTGATATTACGTCACCTAACACGCCTAATTTACATCATATTTACTGGATCAATATCTATAGCCATTCTTATTGTTCCCTGTTGGTTTAATATATTTTTCTGTGTTATTAAATAATTTTGTAGTTGACTATGCAAAGATTCTAAAGGATCCGCTCGTAAGCTGATCAACACATGCCATCTATATTCTCCTTTGATTTTAGGAATAGGACATGTATTAGGCCCTAACACATGGTATTCCATATTCTGTATTTCTGTTGCCATATTATCGGCAATATTCTCAAGTTGTTTATCATCCTGCCCTCTAAGTAAGATTCTAATCATCTTTGTATATGGAGGGTAGTTTAACTGTTTTCTTAAATTTAGTTCTTGACTTACAAATTGTTGAACCTGTTCATTTTCTACAGCAGTTATGCTGTAATGTTCCGGATTGTATGTTTGTATTACCACCTGACCTGTATTTGTCTCTTCACCACGACCGGCTCTACCGGCCACTTGAGTTAACAATTGAAAAGTTTTCTCACCTGCCCTAAAATCTGGCAAATTCAAAATTGTATCAGCAGAAACCACACCGACTAAGTCGACTTCAGGAAAGTCCAATCCTTTAGCTATCATTTGTGTTCCGATAAGAATGTCAGCTTCTTTGTTTTTAAATTTAGTAAGTATTTGTTCATGAGAATTTTTTCTCCTAGTTGTATCTACATCCATTCTAATAGTGTTAAGTTCCGGCAAAAATTTGTATAACTCTTTAGCAATCCGTTGAGTCCCTGCACCAAACTCCCTAATTTTATCACTGTGACATTCCGGACATATTTCAGCCACAGGTTCAGTATAATCACAATAATGACATAATAATTGATCTATAGATTTATGATAGGTAAGTGTTACTTCACAATTGGGGCAGTTAACAGTAAAACCACATTCTCTGCACAATAAAAAAGTGGAGTAGCCCCGCCTATTTAGAAACAATATAGCCTGACTTCCTTGATCAGCGATTTGTTTTAACTGTTTCAGAAGTTCTCTACTGAAAATTGAGCGATTTCCTCGTTGAAATTCCGCTTTCATATTCACAACAGTAATTTCCGGTAATTTTTTGGCACCTACCCTTTTAGAAAGTTTTGCCAACTCATAATCTCCTCTATCTACGCGATAAAAACTATCCATAGAAGGTGTAGCACTACCCATCAGTAGTTGAGCCATATTTTGATAACAACGATACTCAGCTACTTTCTTAGCATGATATCTCGGTATTTCTTCCTGCTTATAAGAATTTTCTTGTTCCTCATCTATCACTATCAACCCTAAATTTTTAAATGGAGCGAACACTGCTGATCTTGGTCCCACAGCTACTTGAGCTTCACCAGAGAGGATTTTTTCCCATTGATCCATACGCTCCCCAAAGCTCAGTTTACTATGCATTACTGCAACTTTACTACCGAATCTTCCTACGAATCTCTCAATGGTTTGAGGTGTCAGAGAAATTTCCGGAATCAAGACTATAGCATCTCTATCATTATTTAAATATTTATTAATTAGCTGCAAATAAATCTCTGTCTTGCCACTTCCTGTCACACCAAATAGTACTATAGGTGTTAATTTATCTTCACATTGTTGAGAATTATCCTCGATTAATTTTAGCACAGTTTTTTGTTCTTGTGTAGGTAACTTTGCCTTATATGATTCAATATCAGTACAATCTACTGGTTCACGATATAATCTTTGTTTTTTTATTTCTAAAACACCTTGTTCCACCAAAGTGTTTATTGGTGATCTAGTGCATTCAATCTTATTTAGTAACTCATCTATAGTCAGACAACCTTCTTCTTGCAGTAAGTTTAAAATTTGTTTCTGTTTAGGCGCTCTGTTTTGAGACAATATCTGTTTAGCTTGACTAAAATTTTTTATAAAAGCAAACTGTCGGTAAATTCTATTAATATCCATCTTTATACCTTGAGGAATCATAACATTTAGAGCCTTTGACAGCGAACAAATGTAATAGTCACTCATCCAGTAAGCAAGTTTCAATAAATCGGTTGGAAGCGGGTAATCTGATAATAAATTACCAACATCTTTGACTTTATCATCAGATACATCTGTTTCCTCATACACTGCAACTACTACAGCATTCACTTTACGACCGCCAAAGGGAACTGTCACTATCGAACCAATTTGAATATTATTTTCCCAATGTTGGTTAATTCTATATGTGAACAGCTTGTCTAATTCTTCAGAAACTATATCTAAAATTACAACACCACAATATGGCATCGAATAGAGACCTCCCAGGCTTGATTTATTAAATTGACCGACCTGTACAGGTCGGTCATCAGATAATCAAATTATTTTTCTATTAGAGTTAGCGTTTCAGCTACCAACTCATCAGCTAAAGCGCGTTTTGTCATTGTCTCAAAGCTCTTTTTGGTCCCATCAGAAAAATATACAGTTACAGTATTTACATCTTTAGCAAATCCAGCTTGAGGTGAACTCACATCGTTAACTACGAGCATATCAAGTTGTTTTTTCTTCAGTTTTTCCTTGGCATTAATATCAATATTATCAGTTTCAGCTGCAAATCCCACTATTAGCTGTCCATTCTTTCTTTTACCTACTTCAGCCAAAATATCAGGGTTTCTAATTAGGGTTAGTGAGTATTCTTGTTCAATATCGCTTTTCTTCAACTTGGTTGAAGCCGTCTCTTTAGGCCGATAATCGCTAACTGCAGCTGTTTTAAATACCAAATCTACTCTATCTAGATTTGCCATTACCTGTTCGTACATTTCCCGAGCCGTATCCACTTGAATCAACTCTGCGCCCTCCGGAGGTAGAGCCGAAGTGGAAGCACAGATCAAAATTACTTTCGCACCCTTTTTTAGGCAAGCTTCAGCCAGAGATATCCCCATTTTACCAGAACTGGGATTTGTCAAATACCTGACGGGATCGATCATTTCTGTGGTGGCACCTGCTGTTATCATAACAGTTTTGTCAAGTAGAGAAGCATCTTTGCCAACTATCTCTTGGTATTTTTGGTCAGTCAAATCTCTATCTAAAACAGAATTGTTTTTCTGCAATGAATTTTCAATCTCAGTTAAAATTCCTTCTAGAGAAGCCAACCGTCCTTTACCTTTATCTCCACATGCCAAGTCTCCAGAACCCGGTTCAACAATTTCATAACCCCATGTTTTTAACTTGTCTAAATTATCCTGAACACTGTTATGTTGGTACATAACTGTGTTCATGGCAGGAGCAATTAAACATTTTTTTTCAGAAGCCAATAACGTAGTGGATACAAAATCATCGCATATCCCGGAAGCCAACTTACCAATAATATTAGCAGTTGCGGGACAAATGATGTTCAAATCCGCCCATTTAGCCCAACTAATGTGCTCTACATCCCAATCACCTGTTCTAGAAAACATTTTATAAATTACCGGATTCCCTGTTACTGTTTCAAAAGTAAGAGGGGTTACAAATTCAGTAGCAGCTTCTGTCATCATTACTTTGACATTATAACCGCGCTTAATCAACTGACTAGCTAATTCCACAGATTTATAAGCGGCAATCCCACCTGTGACTGCTATTAAAATATTATAATCTTTATGATTACTATTCTTCATAAAACTCGCCTCACTATCCATCACGATAGTAATTAACTTGCTCTGTATCTAATTCTTCCAATGCCACTGTAACGCTTTTTTGTGACTTGCTATTTACCAGTGGAGTAGAACCATCAACAATTTCTCTAGCTCTCTTAGACACAGCAATCACCAATGAATACTTACTTTCCACATTATCCACTAAACGATCAATTGCTGGCTCATTCATCTATCATCACCTCTTCCACAATTTTTTCGCCGACACGGCTTACACGACACTTTTCAGCTGAAATTATAGAGTAAATTAACTCGGTGGTATTGGGAATATTATTATTAATAACAGCATAATGATATTGATGTACAGTTTCTATTTCTTGTTTGGCAGCTTTAAAACGCTTTTCCATATCTTGGTCTTTTTCAGTACCTCGCTTTTTGATTCTATTTTGCAGTTCATACAAGGATGGAGGAAGCAAAAAGATAAAAACACCATCAGGACGTTTTTGTTTTACCTGTAACGCACCTTGAATATCTATTTCTAATACCACACTTTTACCATCTTTTAATTTAGCATCTACAAACTTTTGTGGTGTACCATAATAATTCCCAAAGACCTCTGCCCACTCTAAAAAATCGTCTTCTTCAATCATTTCTTGAAAATCATTTTTGGACGCAAAATAATAATCTTCTCCATGGATTTCACCAGCTCTTGGTGGCCTAGTAGTCATAGATATAGAGTATTCCAAATCTGAATATTTGTACAGTAACTGATCACAAATAGTATTTTTTCCTACACCCGAAGGGCCTGAAAGTACCACTAAAAGACCTTTTGTAGTCATCATCTGTCCCACCTATTATGAATTTGAATCATCATCCGCCATATCGCTGTGCAATCTCTGTTTAACTGTCTCCGGCTGAACAGCAGACAGAATAACGTGATCACTGTCTGTGATTACTACAGCTCTAGTTCTCCTACCATAAGTTGCGTCAATCAACATCCCTCTGTCTCTACCTTCAGTCACTATTCTCTTTATGGGAGCTGATTCTGGACTTACTATTGCCACTATCCTATTGGCTGATACTATGTTCCCAAAACCTATGTTCACGAGTCGAATTGACACAACATCTCCTCCTTTAGTATTCCATATAATTTATATATTACCAGTATAGCTTATATAGTGCAGTGAATGCAAGTTGTTGTCTATTTTCTCATTTATTCAACATTTTGCACTTGTTCTCTTATTTTTTCAATAGTGCTTTTGGCATTTATAGTTAACCTAGATATTTTTTCATCATTAGATTTAGAAGCTATAGTATTGATTTCTCTGATCATTTCTTGAACTAAAAAATCCATCTTCTTACCCACAGCACCTTGTTCTCCGGTGAACTCATTCAATTGTTGTAAATGGCTGTTCATCCTAACTAGTTCTTCGTCTATATTAGCTTTATCACTGGCAATAGCTGCTTCTTGTACAATCCTATGATGTTCAACTTCACTGTCCGACAATAGCTGATTTAATCTTTCGGTCAATTTTTTATATGCTTTGTTTTCTGATATATCTTTTCTTTCATTAATTTGTTTCACTATAGTTTGTAACTCCTCCCCATGATTTTCAATATCAGTTTTTAATCTTTCTCCTTCTTTAGCTTTCATTACTAAAATTTTATCAACAGCAGCATGCAGTGCAGGGTTTACTCCTTCCCATAATTTTTCTTCATCAATCCCTTCTTGTTCCAATATAAATACTTCAGGCATTTTTGCCAAAATGTGAAGAAGTGATCCCTGTTCCCCTGTCATTTGCTGCAGTTCCTGTAACCCTCTATAATAACTGTCAGCCAAAGTAGGGTTTAATCGTGCTTGATTACTGTACTGGTTAGAAAAGTCAAGCTTAACTCTGACCTCAACTCTTCCCCTAGTAATTTTTCTCGAAATTTCTTGACGGATAGTTTCTTCCAGAGAAAACAGGTCCCTCGGTCCTTTAACATTAATGTCCAAATATTTGTGGTTAAGTGTCTTTATTTCAACCTTCCCTTCCATTTCCGGAGTAGAAATATCACTACTTCCAAAACCTGTCATACTGTACAAAATTTATTCCCCCATTCTGTAGTCATTAATATGTAGTGGAAATTTATATCTAATCTTTTTCTTGGATTAATTAAACTTGAATGTTGATAACAACAAAATACAACAGAGCCTTTTCCTTTGTGTTTACTTGATTATATTTAATCAACATTAACTTGTCAAAATCATCCTAAAGAAGATTTTAGTTTTCGAAGCATTGCTGTAATTAGTCCGGGAATTATAGATAAGAAAAATATTATAAACCAGTGTTCTAGAGTCAAACTATAAGTATCGAATATCACTGCCATAGATGGAAAATATATGACAACACAAAATAGACCAAAAGAAAGTAACACAGCTAAAACTATATGAGGGTTAGCGATAATCTTTGATACTGATATTTTCCCAGTCGCAGTTTGGCATTCGAATACATAAAATAACTGACTTATTACGAGAGTGGCAAAGGCCATAGTTCTAGCAAAATCTAGTGATTCAGGCTTCAATTCCAATCCTCTGGCAAAAGCAAAAATTGTAATTAAACTGATCAAAAATCCTCTTCCCAAAATACTTTTGAATAACCCACCAGCAAACACACTATCATGAGGAGACTTGGGTTTTCTGGTCATCAAGTCATTGTCTTTGGAATCCAGTCCTAAAGCTATGGCAGGTAATCCATCTGTCACTAAATTTACCCATAATATTTGTATAGGTTTTAAAGGTAAAGGAAGTCCTAGTATCATAGCAAACAACATTGTCAAAATTTCACCAAAGTTACAGGATAGTAAAAATTTAATAAATTTTTTTATATTATCATATATTCCCCGGCCTTCTTCAATAGCTGCTTCAATGGTAGCATAATTATCATCTGCTAAAATTAAATCCGCGGCTCCCTTGGTTACATCTGTGCCAGTTTTACCCATAGCAATGCCAATATCAGCAGATTTAACAGCTGGTGCATCATTCACACCATCTCCAGTCATAGCCACTAATTCCCCATTCTGTTTTAATGCTGTTACAATCCTTAATTTATGTTTCGGTGACACTCGAGCAAATATTTTTATCTTACCTATTTTCTTTGCTAACTCCTGGTCAGACATCTGATCCAGTTCTTTACCTTCAATTACACTTTCTAGTTCATCGTTAAGCAAATTCACCTGTTTTCCTACAGCTATTGCTGTAGTTTTATGGTCACCTGTAATCATTTTAGTTTTGACCCCTGCCATTCTACACCTGGTCAAGGAACGAGAGATTTCAGGCCTGGGTGGGTCTATAAGTCCTAATAGACCAGTCAAAATTAAATCATCTTCTAAAATTTCAAGATTGTTTTGATAATACTTATATTCACTGAAAGTTAAAGTCTTATAAGCAGTAGCTATATTTCTCATAGCTTGCTGGGCCATATTTTCATTTATTTGGTAAAAATTTTCTCTCAATCTTTCAGTAAGAAGCTGTCCTTCTAGTTCACTAAAAATTTTTGAACATCTCGGAATAATCACTTCAGGTGCACCTTTAACCATTAATATATAGTCTCTTGTTTCAGTATCTTTTTCTTGATTCCTCCCATGCCGTTTATATAAAATTGCCATTCTTTTTCTATAAGAATCAAATTGCAGTTCTTCCACAAAACTGTATTCACGCAAAAATTTTTCATAATCTACACCATGTTTTAGAGCTGATTCCAATAAAGCTTTATCAGTAGGGTCTCCTTTAACTATATTTCCGTTTTCATATACAGCATTATTACAAAATGCAGCTATTTGACAGCACATAGAAATAGCTCCCGGTTCATCTGGAGTGTTTATATCACTGACTATCATTTTATTAGTAGTAAGTGTCCCTGTTTTATCTGCACATATTACCGTAGAAGAACCGAGTGTTTCTACAGAAGGTAGCTTTCTAACCAAAGCATTTTTATTCATCATTCTCTGGACCCCGATAGCTAAAGAAATTGTCACAACTGCAGGCAAACCTTCCGGTATGGCCGCCACTGCAAGACTTACACCTGCCATAAACATATTGTATACCGGTTCTCCTCGCCAAATTCCCAAAATAGCTACCAGTACACAAACTACCAAACAGGTCAAAACCAATATTTTCCCCAATTGTGATAACTTTTGCTGTAGTGGTGTAACTTCTTGCTCACTATCTGATAGCATGTCTGCAATCTTACCCATCTGGGTATCCACACCAGTTGCTACTACAATTCCTTTCCCCCAGCCTTTGGTTACCATAGTACCCATAAAAGCCATATTAGATATATCACCTAAAGAATCGGTATCATAGTCTATTTTAGAAGTTTGTTTATTAACTGGTTCAGATTCTCCAGTCAATTCTGCTTCTACAGTTTGTAAGCCATTTTGTTGAATTATACGTAAGTCTGCAGGGACTCGAACGCCGGTTTCTAATACAACCAGATCGCCAGGAACCAAATTTTGGGCGTAAATCTCTTGATACTCGTCCTGTCTGATCACCCATGTTTTGGGCGAAATCAGTTGTTTTAAAGCTTCTAAAGACATTTCAGCTTTGTACTCTTGATAAAAACCTAAAACCGCATTTAAAAAAACTATTGCTATAATAGTGATAGCGTCCGTATATTCGCCCAACAGACCTGATAATAGAGTTGCCCCAAGTAAAACCAATACCATAAAATCTCTAAACTGATCAATTAAAATTTCTAGCCAGCTAGGACCCCTATTTGCAGGCAGATAATTTTTCCCATATTTTTGCAAGCGAGAATCAACTTGGTAAGAGTTTAAACCACTCTGGGCATCTGTATCCAATTCATTTTCCACAATACCAGGACTGAGCTGATAAGATAACACTACAGTGCCTCCTTTTTCTGAACTTACCTGGACTACTGTATATTGATATTACATTGATCTACCAGAAATGCTTACTACAACAAATTTGACCCAACTCCAGTTAACATTTATACTTTAGATGATACTTAGCCATTTGGAGGGAATATCATGCCAGTAGATGGATTTGTAATTAAAGGATTAGTTAATGAATTAAAACAGATAGAAAATTCTAAAATAAACCAAATTCACCAACCTCAAAAGGATACTTTGACTTTAAAATTATACGGTAGAGATGGTCGCAAAACATTATTATTAAGCACACATCCTAACTATTGTCGAGCAAATTTGACAGATCAATCATACACCAATCCACAATCTCCCAGCTCATTTTGCATGTTTTTGCGTAAATTTTTAGTAGGAGGGAAAATAACCAAAATAGAACAGTACCAAGGAGACAGGATTGTAGATATTCACATTCAACGTCGCGACGAATTTCACATGACTGAACAATATTTATTGAGCTGTGAGATAATGGGAAAACACAGCAATGTTATTTTAGTAAATTACAAAAAGAACAGAATTATGGATGCACTGAAAAGAATACAAAGAGAGCTATCAAACCAACGCGAACTACTGCCCGGTACACTGTTTGAACGTCCACCAGCTCAAGACAAGCTAGATCCATTCAATTCAAATGCCAATTTTGCACAGTTTAAAAACTTTGCCAGCCAATATCAAGATCATATAAATAATATTTTTTTCGATAATTTTCAAGGAGTCAGTCCGTTTTTATCTCAACAGATCATCCATTTAAGTGGTTATTCATATGATCATAACCTAGAGCATCTGTACGATTATTGGAATAAAATTATTAATATGGTCAAAGCTTCTAATTACGTCCCTTGTATTGCCTATAATGGTAAAGATAATAAAATCCATGATGTTTACTGGGATACAATTTTTTTCACTTCTGACAAGTACAATAAAATAACTTATGACACTTTGAATGAAGCAGTGGAAGATTTCAGCTATCAAAGTATCCGCATACAACAGACAACTCAGCTTAGGTCTCAGTTGTCAAAAGTTATCAATAAAGCATTAAAAAAGGCCAGGAAAAAGAGAGCTAAGCAAAAACGCGAATACGAAAACTCCGAAACTGGTACTAAATACAAAGTTTATGGAGAATTACTTAGCGCTAATTACCATTTATTGCAACAAGCTAATTCGAAAGAGGTTTCAGTTTATGACTTTTATAAAAATCCTCCACAGCTCGTCAATATACCAATAGACACCTCTAAAACACCGGGAGAAAATATCTCGGCTTATTTTAAAAAATTTAAAAAAACCACTAATAGAATAGAAAAATTGGGAAAAGAAATTAAAAGAACCAATAAAGAGTTAGAATATCTAGAAAGTTTACGCTTTCAAATTGAAGAAGCTACAAATTTAGAAGATCTCGATAATATTAGAGATGAAATTACCGATCAAGGGTATTTACAGAAAAAACAGCGAGATAGTAAAAAAGAAACACAAAACAAAGAAACTGATTACATCAGATATTATTCACAAGATGGTTTTTTAATTTTGGTAGGTAAAAATAATAAACAAAATGATCAACTTACTACAAAAAAGGCAGGTAAATTTGATATTTGGCTGCACACTAAAGAGATTGCCGGTTCTCATGTGATCATTAAAGGCGAAAAGCCACCTTTTACTACTATCGAAGAAGCTGCACAGGCTGCAGCTTTTCACTCTAAGGCCCGTGACTCAGAAAATGTGCCCATAGACTATACAGAAGTTAAAAATGTCAGAAAGCCCAAAGGTGCCAAGCCTGGTATGGTGATATACGATAATTACAAAACTCTATATGTTGATCCCCAACAACCAAAATCTCATTAATAAAGATTCTCTATGTAAAGGATAAATCTATGTAAAATTTTGGAAACCAGG
>CAZKUS010000049.1:0-10642 GCA_964556025.1 uncultured Clostridia bacterium
TTGTCTTGAAGTTTTTCTAATCGGGCATTGAGTCCTTTTAGACAGGTTTCTAAATCTGATTGTTTTGGTTTTTTCTTACCTGATTTATATAGTTCAATTTTCTTTTTCGTTTTATTGATTTTTCGCTCCGTCTCTTCTAAGTGTTTTGGAAGTAGCTCTTTTTGACTTTCGATAGTATTTTTGGCTTGGAGTGTAGCATCTTCTGCATATCTTTTATTTAATTGAAATGTTTGCTGAATTAGTTTATTAGTTTCGTTTTGATTGCAACCTTCTAGTAGACGATTATAAGCAAATCTTTTAGCTGCACAAAATTCACGCATTAAACTGTCTAAATGATTTTTAAAAGTAGAGTTAAAATTTTTTAGTTTTAACGTCCTAGTTGTTTTCATAAAATCACTCCAGCAAAGATAGTCCTTACTTGTATTAAAATATATACGTATAGTTTTAGCAGCTAAAATTTACACAATTGTTTAGAAATGTTCAGATTTTTGAGAAGCAGCTTGAACCTCCGACTTTGATAGTTTTTTCAAATACAGCTCGATAGGAGAATCCACGGGATTGGGATTTCCTTGTTCATCGAAATTATGATTATCTACTTCTTTTATTTTCACTAATTCTGTAAATCCCCATTTATAATACATATCTCTTATTTCTGGACGGTTCTGTTTCACACCAATAGTGGCTTGATCTCTTCCTTGTTCACGCAAACGATTTAAAACAGCATTTAACAAAGTCTTACCATGTCCTTCACCTCGGTGATCAGGATGTATTCTAAAAGCGCATAAATATGCCCTATTCACTCCATCAGCTTCTTCTAAGTCCGGAGATGTCCAGACTATATGAAATTCACCTAACAAATAATTTCCACTGGTACGTGATTCTGTGGATTCCACCACCCAAAATTCTTGTAACCCCTCTTCTATTCGTTCACGATATACTTTTTGTGTGTTTAAGCCATGCTGCCAAGCCCAGTCTAATCTGCTAAAATCATCTATATTTCCTCGTCTCACTTGTACAGTCATCAGCACTACCTCCTCTCTCCTTTTATCTACTATTATATTGTGCTTTTATATTGGCGCTGTTATATTCTATTGTTGATAGCTGAACTCTTCGGTTGAACGAAATTTGTGTAGGGTTGATAGTACATCTTAACTTGCTATCATTAATGATCAGTCTTGAATAGTTATCTTGGGAAGCTGACGATAAGTAAAACCTCTCCACAACCATTCAAAGGGGCCAAATTTGAATTTGGACATCCAGGCTCTACTCCAAAATATTTGCAGTAAATATATAGCTAAAGTTAATATCACTCCACCAAACACAGAGATTTGCTGAAATAGCCCCGCTCCATAACCGTAAAAAATGACCACACAAATAAGCGATTGAGTTAAGTAATTAGTAAGAGCCATTTTTCCCACATTAGCAAAAGGAGACATAAATTTAAGCAAACTTTCCTGCCGACTAAGCAAAGTCAGTACAGACACATAAGCTGCAGCTAAGGCTATTGATGCCACATAAAAAATTGTCTCACTAATCGGCGACTTCAACACAGAAGGTAATCCAATACTTTCTGTAATAATCAAAACATAAATAATTGTGCCCAACACACCTATCGATACACCGGTTTTCGCCACAGTCTTTATTTGTCGCCAGTATTTGTCAATATTGAAAAAGATACCAGTGCGGCCAGCTAATAATCCCGCTAAAAACAAGAACATGATATCGGGCAAGCTAATAGCTATATTCAACAATACAAATGGTACTTCATTAATCAAGCGAAAACCTAAAATTTCAGGAAAGTTTCCATCCTGATAAGTTGAAATAGCGCTCTCTTTCAATTCCATGCGTTCTTCTTGAGGATCTATCTCTGGTACCAGGTCATCTTGTTCTGCTAGAGATTCAGAAAATTTCACTCCACCTTGGACCAAAATAGCTAGACAAAAAAATAATACCATCAATTTTTTAATGGCTTTAGTAGACAAAGAGTTGACAGCCAAGAGCAGCAAACCTCCTACAGAATAAAGGTGCAAGATATCACCAGACCAGATAAATACTAAATGTATCAGACCAAAAATCATCAAACCCAGTATCCTGCGTCGATACAACATATTGACTTGTAATCCTTTTTTTTCTGCTCTACTGGCAAAGAAATAAAATCCTAGTCCAAATAAAAAAGAAAAGATGGGATAAAATTTGTTATTGGCAAATAATTCAATCCCCCATGCTGACACGATATTTATAAATCCTATGTATGCATCAGGAGTCGGTTCCCAGTAGAACATCGTCGATTTAAACAGAGTCATATTAACTAATAATACGCCAAACAAGGCGAAACCTCTAATAATATCCACTATTTGCACTCTCTGACCGGGATTTGTGGGAGCAGTGTTCGACTTTTGGATAGACATATTAAAAATCCTCTCTTTTTCACAATAACCATTAATTGTTATTATAAACAATTATCATTGATACTGCAAACAATAACAAAACTAGCCAGTTCAGCATCAAATTCCATAATCCAAGGTTTATGGACTGTCACCCAATAACTGGCAAAGGGTGATAATAGATGCAAAACTGGCCTGTTTACAAATAGCACAGTTATATTTCATTGTTGATAACGCCAAAATTATCAAAACCGCATAATACGTTCATCATAATATGTTCAATTGAAGTGTTTATTGCTATCAACATTCAACTTAAACTAAGTTATCTTGAAAAAGACAAACGCTTTTCTAGAGACAAAGCATGGCAACTTCTAATCACAAAAGCGCCAGCTACCACTTTCGCTAAATCGCCAATTATAAAAGGTACTGCGCCCTCTAGTATTGCTACTGTTAAAGGAATTTGCGTAACCAAAGAAAGCTGTAATACGCCTCCAACATAAATTAATAACATACCACCCACAAACAAAGGTGCTATCAAGTTTAACCAGTAAAAGATCCCTTGTCGTTTTTCCGCACTTTCAGTCAAATACCCGATTAACAGAGCTGCTATAGGTAGTGTCCATAGATAACCTCCATTGGGGCCAAAAAGTGCTCCAATCCCTGCTGTACCTCCAGCAAAAACCGGTATTCCAACGATTCCTAACAATAAGTAAACGACTTGACTGAGAAATGCTCGTTTAGGTCCTAATAATCCACCGGCAATCATTACACCCATAGTCTGCCCTGTAACGGGAACTGGGCTAACGGGAATAGGGAGATAAATGTAAGATAATACCGCAGTAAAAGCCGCAAACATGGCAATAACTGTTAAATCCCTGACATTGGTTATTCTATTCATTAGTTCCACCTCTCTTCAGACAACATATTTTGCTCATATGCTTATACCAGCAAAGCAATTATAGCATAATACAAACACGCCGCCTCTGTCAACCATACAGAATACAGCGGTTGACTAATTGAGTTTGAATACATCTTTACTCCGAACATTTGTTCTGCTATAATGATTTTACAGGAGTGATGATGGTATGAATCAACGAATAATATTCCATATAGATGTCAATTCAGCTTATCTATCATGGGAAGCAGTTTCTAGACTACAAAAAGGAGAAAATTTAGACCTGAGAGATATTCCCGCAGTAGTAGGCGGTGATGTTGATAAAAGAAGGGGAATTGTCTTGGCCAAGTCAATTCCAGCCAAATCCGAATACCGCATAAAAACCGGTGAAACGTTGAGTGAAGCCCGAAACAAATGTCCTGATTTAACTGTAGTACCTCCTAACTATGATCTGTACTTACAATGCAGTAATGCCATGCTAGATCTATTATATCAGTACTCTCCACTAATAGAGCGCTATTCTGTCGATGAAATGTTTTTAGATTATACCAATATGGAAAAACATTACGGACATTTTGAAACTGCTGCTAATACGATCAAAGAACATATAAAGACAGAACTTGGATTCACAGTAAATATTGGTGTAGGGCCAAATAAACTGTTGGCCAAAATGGCTTCAGAATTTCAAAAACCCGATCGAGTCCACCATCTCTTTCCTCATCAGTTAGAAGAAAAGATGTGGCCACTGCCAGTAGAAGATCTATTTATGGTGGGAAGAGCTACTAAAAATAAATTGTGCAACCGCGGAATAACTACTATTGGTGAATTAGCTGCAACTCCTAAAGAAAAGCTAAAGCTATGGCTCAAAAGCCACGGATCTCTAATATGGGATTTTTCCCACGGAAGAGAGCATTCTCCAGTAAGAGAACGAGGGGTTCCCATTAAGGGATTGGGAAACTCGACGACTACACCTAAAGACGTCACCGATAAAATAACAGCCAGATTATGGCTGTTATCTCTAACTGAAAAAGTAACTATCAGATTAAGGGCAGAAGGGTTTCACACTCAATTAGTGTCTGTGTCGATCAAGGATACTGACTTTTACAGGCAATCTTGTCAAACCAAATTGCCTTTTCCCACAAACTCAACCCAGCTGGTTTTCAAACATGCAGAAAAATTATTAAATCAGCTTTGGCGGGAAGAGGAAAAGCCACTTCGACACCTGGGAATCTCTGTAGGACATTTGACTGGTGACGGTTCGCATCAGTTGTCTCTGAACGACTATTTTTATCAGGATCTGGATTTAACCAAAGTTCACCTCGACCGAGCTATGGATGAAATTAGAGCCAAATACGGAGAAGATGCACTAATCCGGTCTTCATTTTTGCACACAGATATTCCACCTATGGCAGGCGGTGTGGATGCAGAAGAGTCCTATCCCATGATGTCTAGTTTATTGTAAGGGAGAGTTCGCCACCATGAAAGTAGTCATGAAACCCATTGAAATGATCGCCTGGTTTACAGAAGACGGTATTCCCAAGCCGTTGAGATACCGAATTACTGACGAAAATGGTGAAAAGACAGTTATCAAAGTAAACAAAGTAATCACCACTTCAGAAGAAAAATTGGCAGGTAATAGAATGATAATCTATACCTGCCAGAGCTGTATCAATAATATCGAAAAGGTATACGAATTGAAATACGAACTTTCCACCTGCAAATGGTATCTGTCAAAGATTTGAAATAGAAATTAAAACTTCTTAAAACTTATGGTCACACCATCTCCTGAAGGAATTATAGTACTGTAGAGCTGTTCATGAGAAAAAACCAATCTGTTGTACTCATCCATAGGTTCACCTAAATTTCTAGGTGAACCTATTACTTTAAATAAAGTGTCATCGGCAACTATTAATCCCCCGGGTTTGGTAAGCTCTACAGTTCTGTCCAAAAGTTTGGGATAGATAGATTTACGAGCATCCTGAAAGATGAAGTCAAAAGGGCCAGAAAGTCGATACAATTCTTCCACAGCATCTCCTAATAATAATTCCACCCGATCAGACAAGCCAGCTTTATGGATATTCGTCTGAGCTTCTCTATATAGATTAGAATCATTTTCTACAGTAATAACACTACCTCCAGTATCTGATGCTGCTTCTCCCAACAAAATCGTAGAATATCCCAAACAGGTTCCTAGCTCTAATATTTTCTCAGCTTTCATCAGCCTGACCAATATTCCCAATAATTTCCCAGTTTCCTTCTCTACACTGGGCTGTACATCATCTCTCTGGTTTTCAGATGCTTTAATATCTTGCAAATGAGAGTTGTCATCAAATATAAAACTGCGTAAATAATCTATTACAAGATTTTGTTCCATAACAGTCACCCTTTTGATCAACGATTATTTAAATACTTTCATTCTCTCTTCTAAAGGTTTAAAATCTTTTTCTCCTGGTGCTTCTGTAGGTTTACCAAAGGGCATTTGCGAGATTAGTTCCCAACTCTCAGGAATGTTCCACTCCTGCTTCACCTGTTCGTCAATCAGAGGATTGTAGTGTTGAAGTGAAGCCCCTAAACCTTCCATCTCTAGAGAAGTCCAAATGGTATACTGCAGCATACCCGAAGACTGCTGAGACCACAAGGGAAAGGTCTCACTGTATTTGGGAAATCTGTCCTGTAGATCTTTAACAGTTTCTTTGTCTTCAAAGAATAAAATTGTTCCATAACCGCTCTGGAAAGAATTGAGCTTTTGTTCTGTTTTGGGAAACTTTTTTTCCGACACTCGTTCTTTTAGCACTTCCTTTGTTATTTCCCACAATTTGTCGTGGTGTTCCCTCATAAGAAGTACCACTCGTCCACTTTGAGAATTGAAAGGAGAAGGTATGTGTTTCACGGCATGAGCAATAATACTCTCTAGCTTTTCCTCACTGACAACTTCCTCTTTACTTAGTCCGTAAATTGACCGTCGATTCTCTATCGCTTTATAAAGGTCTTTAGGTGTAGACATAACAAATCCCTCCTTGGCAGTATTTTGTCACAAATTTCCTATAACTGCAAACCTGAAAGTTCAACAAGTCAATAATAATTTTACAGGCAATATCACAAGTATCTCTCCCACCAGCCCTCTGTAGCTAAAAAGCGCTGTATTCTGTACTGCAAATCTCCATTAGCAGCAAAAGTATGACTACAGCCAGGAAATCTAATCAGAGAAGTTTCCCGTCCCAAACGCTTCAAAGACATAAACACCTGTTCCCCCTGTTCAATGGGACAGCGATAATCATCTTCTCCATGAATTACTAGAGTAGGAGTGTGGCAATTTTCAATATACTTAATCGGTGAATGACGCCATAATTTATCGGGATCATCCCAAATTGATCCGGGAATTTCATATTCCAAGAACCAGGGGCCAACATCACTGGTACCGTAAAAACTGAGTAAATTACTGACACACATTTCTGTAATGGCGGCGGCAAATCTGTTGTCATGAGTTATAGTCCAATTGGTCATATAACCGCCATAACTGATACCTGTAACTCCCATACGTTCATGATCCACATATTCGCGGCTAGATACTAGATCTACACCTGTCATGATATCTTGAAAATCTTTTCCTCCCCAATCTCCAATACAGGCAGATAAAAACTGCTTCCCATAACCGTTGCTGCCGCGAGGATTAGTGAAAAAGATGATCCGATCTTTTGCCGCCCTGGCTTGAAATTCTAGCCTAAAAGTATTGCCATAAGCACCGTGGGGACCACCGTGAATGTAGAGTAGGAGCGGATAATTTTTATCGGGATCAAAATCCGGAGGAAAACAAAGCCAACCGTCAATTTCCCAACCATCTTCACTGGTATATCTAATGTGTTCGTATTCTCCCAGTTTTAAAGATTCCATAAGTTGCCTATTTATCTGAGTACACCGATGACTGGAGCCACCGTCATTAAATGGCATTTTCCACAAATCTGCAGGAGTTGACGGATCATCATATAAGAACCACAATTTATCTTGACCAAAAACAGGTGTAGAAGCGTTTCCTTGTAGGTTAGGAAACAGCTCTTGAATTTGGGCTTGTTGATTTTCAAATAGCTTGGCTTTGTAGAGCTGAGTATTCCCTTGGTCAACTGCCGGAAAAAATACATAATCTCCCTGATTATCCCATACCGGGGGATAGGATATTATAGCTTTACTGACATCGCTGGCCATTTGACTTCCTACAGAACGATCAAACTGTTCAGTCACATCTATACATTTCACTTCACTTTCATTATATATCCATAAACTGTTCACTCGAGTATCGGGATCTACCTGACCAATAAAAGCCAATTTGTCACCTTTAGGGGACCAAGCTTGACCTGCAATGTTACTGGAAAACTCCATCATTTTCGTCACTTTGTGTGGATGGCCCTGTGAGATTTTCACTTCCCAAATGTCCCGCTTCCAAAAATCTTGACCTTGTTCCAGCATATCAGCAGTAAAAGTAATTCTATCACCTTTCGGATGCCAAGAATAAGTTTCTACATCATATCGGTCTTGAGTTAACAGCACAGGTTTTATGGTGCTGTTCAACTCTAAATTGTCCAATTTGTCCAGATTTTCAAAATTCAAAAGATATAACTGCGAATATCGATCATCCATATACCCTTTTCCATCAAATCTGTATTTCATTCTATCTATTACTCTTAAACCCCAATTTGGTTGTTTTTCACTGATTTGATAAGAGTAACTAATGCCTTCACCTCTTCTTATCTCATCAATATCATCCTCTGAATCACTAGGAAATTGAGCCAGTTTTTCCCGCAAATCACCGGTGTCTGGATCTGGATACAATTTTTCAGCTACCACTGCTATGTAACGACCACATGGTGACCAACTGTGGTCAGAAGGCTTGTCCAATTCATCAGTCAGTTGTTTTCCTTCACCACCTTGCAACGATATCAAATACAGTTGAGCAGACTTTGAAGAGTCTTCACTTCTTTTAGATAAAAAGGTCAAATTTTTCCCATCTGGTGAAAAACGGGGATTGTAATCGCGATCTCCACTTGTCAATTGATAGGATTCATCACGTTCATGGTCATAAATCCATATATTCGAGTTTTCTCGGTTATGTTTTTGATCAACGGTAAATTTGACATAAGCAGCGTACCGGCCATCCGGTGAGGCCACAGGACTCCCGATAGAGGCAAAATTTAATAAGTCTTGATAAGCAATACGCCGTTTACTAATAGTAATCCCTCCCATTTAGAGATAATTGAACATTTGAGCTATTAATAATTCGATTCGCTAAAGAGATTGAAATTCCTGTTTTTATGTTGGTTTTATCGTAATTAACGTAATTAACATTCAAGTTTAATACAGCCGATCAAAAAAGCCAGCGGTTAATTCACCACTGGCTTATCGATTGACTGCTAAATCCCAAGTTCTTTGCGTTTGTTTTCAATATGGTCGACATAAGCTTTAACCGCTCTATCTGCATCCAGTTCTACCATAAGCTTCCCGAGTCCAAGTTCTTCAGTAGTCTTAGTAAGTGTTTCTACAACTGTTTCACTTCCTGTAACTGAAGGGACTGGAGCCACATGTACCAGCCAGCCTAAGGCAACTGCTGTACAAGCATCTGCCACGGCTTTTTGTTCCAAATATTCTGGTGCCCCTATTACAAGAGGCAATTTATTGGTATCTACCCCAAGTTCATCAGCTAGTGCTACTGCAGTTTGAGTCATTTTACCGATATCTACACAAGCACCGTAAGATAGCACGGGCGGAATGCCTAGTTGCTGACAAACTGCTTTCAGTCCTTCTCCAGCATCTTCCGCTGCTTCAGGATTGGTCAAGTTAGTGTATTCCATAACCGCAGATGTACAACCACCTGATAATACCAGAATATCGTTTTCAAGAAGTCCTTTGGTGATCTTAAATATATTACTGCCTCCTTGACCGTATTGAGCAGTAGTACATCCCACCACTGTAGCTATTCCTCTGATGTTACCTCCGGCAATTTGATCTATCAGAGGTTGTAATGATCCTCCTAGAGCATTTAATATAGATTCTGTACTAAAGCCGACAGTACATTTGGAAGTATGTTCCGGTATGTACACTTCACGGTTTTCTTGTTTTCGCTGTTTAAATGCCTCTAGGGCCATATCTAAAACTTTGTCGGCCTGTTCATTCATTTTTTCAGGCACAAAATCTATTGTCTCCGTTCCCTGCAGTTTTATAACCGGATGAGTACTGACTAATTTAGTTCCAAAGCGCTCGGCATATAAAGGTAATGTGGGAACAGTACAGTTATAATCAAACATGAATAAGTCAACTGCTCCAGTAGCCAATACATATTCTTCTGATAACCACTCACCTTCTTGACCTGTATAGGCACTCATATTTTGAGAACCTTCGTAATTCAAAAGCTGCTGTCCTTCACATACATGACCTAAAACTTGAATTCCTTCTGCTCCAGCTTGTTTGGCTTTTTGCTGCCACTCTTCACTAGAGGCCTTTTCTATAGCTACATGTGCAAGTAAAGGCATGTGACCATTGGTTATGATATTAACCTTCTGTTCTCGCAGTAAACCCATATTTTGCTCTTTTTCAGCGATCTGCTGTGTACCGATCAATATTTCCTGTAGTATGTCTAAAGCAAACAGTCCTTGATATTCGTTAGCTATACCCATTCGCACACCATTTAGCAGAAAAGCCACCGGATCGGAAGTGAAATTAGTCATACTCATTGTTTGGGCATAGGCCACTTCGCTGTAGCCACCCCCGGGAAAAATGCCCAAATCTCTCCATAATTGCTTCCTTTTTTCCGGAGCAAATGCGTTTACTAACTTAGATTCAATGTGATAAGGCCCATGAATATCATCTATTACAGTATCAGCTAGATCTATAGCTATTTTATTAATATCCGAATTTGTGTTTATTCCCAGTACTTCCGCCATATTTCTGAGTTTACTTTCATCTCTGATTTTAAGACCACTATCTGGATTTATAGCGGCAGCTTTTAATGTTCTGGCAGCTTGATGAGCGTGAAAAATATTAGCTGAGGTGCCGATAGTTACATGTCTATAATTAAAGTTTCTCGCTACCATAGTATGGGCATCCACACCACAAACCCCTCTGGGGGCTCTTTCTGAAATTCGACACGGTCCATTGGCACATAGTTGACAAGATAGACCTTCTATACAGAACTTACACCGTGGTTGTTGTTCAGAGAAGCGGTCGAACACATTTGTCATTTGCGATTTGTTTACAACTTGATACATCTCTCGCATAGCCGGATCCAAAATTACATTCATAGGGTAACCTTCGGCAGATTGGTAAGTGAGCTCACTTGGAAAAGTCCTGATTTTGATTTAATATCTCAATAAAGATT
>CAZKUS010000050.1:0-10603 GCA_964556025.1 uncultured Clostridia bacterium
TTTATTTCTGATACTGGCTATATTTCTATCTAAAAGATCACATAATTCTCTATCAGGCAGATGAGGATAATATTTTTTTAGTAAATCCTCTTCTTTTTTTGTCCAGTATTTTTGTCTTTTTAAACTAATACTGTTAGCTTTGAAAGTAATTGCTGCCATATTTCTTTTGAAAGTTTGTTCTAACTCATCTTTGCTAGCTTTTGGGTACAGCTTTTTTAGTAATTTGATCTCCTCATTAGTCCATTTTTTTGCCATATTTTTCCCCTCCTTCAAATTAGAACAGCTTAATATATTACTGATTCAAGTGACCTGTGACATTGTTAATATACTATATGTGCCTTTTTCCTTAATTGTGTTCAATAACAAAATTGTAAATCTTTTTCTGATAAACACAAAATTTTAATTTTTATCATATACATAGTAATAAAACATTTTTAGGGGGGCGGTAAATTGAACAGATATGATCTACAAAAGTTTAATGATAAGTTTTTAGATGGTAATGATCAGGGCGAGTATCAGATCATTATGGAGGGGAAAAAAGAATTAAACACAGAATCAACGGAGATTGATGATTTTCAAGTGTATACCGAACTGTCCGATCCGGAACTAAATTATGGTATGGCATTAATATCAGGGGAGTTAAAAGGGGAGTACATTTTTAGGGATACAGAAACTGCAGATAGTGGTAATGATTATTTTATTAAGAAATTTTCCAGAGTAATAGAAAATCCAAGCATTACACCAGAGACTAATATCAATGCTGTTGTAGATGTAGAAAATTCAGATTATAGAGTGGCTAATGGGGAAGTCTTGTACTGGGTGGAATTAGTATTAACAGTCGCTGTAGAAGGAGCAACTGTTGAAAATAACTCTGAGTTTGAAGAATCAATAGGATTTGATGAAGCTGAGGAATATGAAATAGAAGCGAAAAAAGAAGAATCTATAGAAGATGTATCTAATGAGTCTGGAGAAGATTTATTGTATGTAGATTCGGGAGATGATGAAAAAAATATAGAAGAAGATGATGAAGATGAAGTAATTAATCAATATGATCAAGAAGTAGGGCAAGATGATGACCAAGAACTAGAGCAATATGTCAATAAGGGCAGACGAGAACAAGCTCCTTTTCTTAAAATGTATGTTGTTCAAAAAGGAGAGACCCTATATGAGATTGCACAAAAATTTACAACTACTGCGGAAGAATTAAAAGAAGCAAATGACATAAAAGAACCTGAAATGATCTTTGCAGGACAGAAATTATTTATTCCTAGGAATAAATAAAGTTGAATATTGATAGCTATAAAATTTTCTATTGAACGAACTATGCAGGTTTAATAATACATTTTGACAAGCAAACAGGAGAATTAAAGTCAAATAATTTAGATTTACTGATCTTGCTTCTTGCTTCTTGCTTCTTGCTTCTTGCTTATGGATGAGCAGCTGATCAGGGAGCTTTAATTCTCCTGTTTGAAAGTTTTAGAAGTATCAAATATAATCATTCTAAGTGGAACTTATACTTTGTTTCTAGTTGTTATTAACAGAAACAATTGATTTATCAGGGAAATCAATTGTTGGGTGAAAAGAGTAAAAATATTCCTATAATAATAAAAGAGAATCCTGCCCCCAGTTTCAATAAATTAGGTGGTAAAAACTTAGTGAGAACAGATCCTAAAGTAACTCCTAATAAACTGGATAAAATTAATGCACATGAAGCACCTAAAAACACCCCTAAGGGGGATTTTTTTTGAGTAGCTAATAACATGGTAGCTAATTGTGTTTTATCACCCAACTCTGCTAGAAATACTAATAATAAAGTTAGAAAAAAACTTTCAAACAAAATTATCACTCCCTGGTATAAATTTCATTAGCTAATTGGAACTATATTTGTATATAATTATTGTAAGTAATGCTAAGGTATTCTCAAGTTTGTATTGAAAGTATGGTTGTAATTCAGTTATAATAAATAAGTCACCAAGGGAGGGGAATATGATTGCATCAGATATTAAAACATTACAAGTTCAATAAAATCATAATTATAATACTTTTGTTAATAATCAGTACAGCAATATCACATTCGAAAATAACGGCTCAAACATATAGTTATACTTCACCTGACATCAAAGGCGAGACTGCGGTCTTAATGGAAGCTGAATCTGGTAAAGTACTTTTTGAACAAGATAAACATGAACAAATGAATCCAGCTAGTACTACTAAGATCATGACGGCCTTAATGTTAATTGAGAACGCCTCGCTTAGAGATAAAGTTACAGTTAGTGAAAATGCTTACGGTACGAAGGGCTCTACTATGTTTTTAAATATAGAAGAAAAAATATCAATTAGAGATCTTTTGTATGGAATCATGGTTAATTCGGCTAACGATGCTGCTGTAGCTATTGCAGAGCACTTGGAAGGTTCAGTAGAAGAGTTTGCTGATTCTATGAATGAAAGAGCTGAGGAGTTAGGCGCTACCAATACGAACTTTACCAATCCTCATGGTTTGACTGAAGATGGACACAAAACCACAGCTCATGATTTGGCAGTAATTGCTAGAGAAGCTATTCAAAATCCAAAATTAAGAACAGTTATGTCTACAAGAATGACAACATTGGATTGGCCTGACAATGATGAAGATAGAGAACTGATAAATAGAAATGAATTACTTAGAGAATATACCGGTGCATTTGGAATAAAAACTGGCTATACGGCTTCAGCGAATCAAACTTTTGTAGCTGCAGCGGAAAGAGATGATATGACCTTAATAGCAGTTGTACTCTCATCTTCGAGGGATAAAATTTTTCAAGATGCAGAAAAGTTATTAGACTATGGATTCGATAACTATCAACAAGCGGAATTATTAGATAGTGGTGAGATAATTGCTTCTACAGAAATACCTAATGCCAGTGAAGATACTCTGGATTTAATTGTTGCAGAATCATTGAAACTACCCCTTCCTCAAGTTGCTAATGAGATAGAGCAACAACTAAGTTTAAAGGAAAATCCTTTGACTGCCCCTATAGATTCCGGGCAAAAAGTTGGTGAAGTGACTCTTGATAAAAGGGGTGAACAATTGGCGACACTGCCAGTTTATACTGCCAATGAAGTGACGGAACAGACTTTGATTGGGCCGTGGCTGTTTATTGCTTTAATCTTTTTAATAATAATTTTTTTAATAATTAAGAGGTATAAAGCCAATACATCGCGAAAAAAAGTTCAAGAAAGGATTAAAACCAGATACCGAGCTAACAGGTAAATATTGGTCTGGAAAGGAGAATGCCAATGGACAGAATAGATTCATTATATAAGGTAGAAAAATGGGATCCTAAGCCAGGACGCAGGCTGTGGTCGGCAAATCATGAAGAAATAATCAAAGGCGGTACAACAGACATATATTTTGTTCGTACTCAAGAAATACTAAATTATATGGACTTAACAGATGCACAAGTAACAGTAGAAATTTTTTCTTCCAGGCCCGGGATGATGGCTGGGACGGAAGAAGCATTAGGCTTGTTGCAAGATGTTTATGATTTAGAAATTTGGGCTTTACCTGAAGGTGAGATTTTTGATAAAAAAGAAACTGTTATGAGGATTAGAGGACCCTATAAACATATAGGTGCTTATGAAACCCCGCTTTTAGGAATTCTTGCCTCCTCAGCGGGGTGGGCTGAAGCTGCTCGAGAGTGTAGGGAAGCTGCAGGTGAAGATAAACAATTGGTTTGTTTTGGTGCTCGCCACTTACATCCTGCTGTAGCCCCAGTCATGGAAAGGTCTGCTATTGTAGGTGGCTTTGATGGCTGTAGCTGTATATTAGGGGCAAAATTAAAGGATAAAAATCCTGTTGGCACAGTTCCGCACGCTGTATTTTTAATTATAGGCGATACAGTGAGAGTCGCTGAAGCCTATCATCAATCAATGCCAGGTGAAGCTCCGCGCATTATTTTGGTTGATACTTTTAAAGATGAAGCTGAAGAAACCTTGCGAGTAGCTCATTCTTTACAAGACAATTTAGACGGGGTTAGACTGGACACGCCTTCGGAACGCGGTGGAGTTACCCCTGGACTAGTTAGAGAGGTAAGAGCACGATTAGATAGAGAAGGTTTTTCTCATGTAAATATATTAGCATCAGGTGGTATAAATCCTGACAAAATTAATTTATTGAAAGATGAAGGTGTAGATGCTTTTGGTGTTGGAAGTTATATTGCCGGATCCAAAGCTAACGATATGACAATGGATATTAAAGAAGTTGAAAATGAACCGGTAGCAAAAAGAGGTAGAATTCCTGGATTGCAAAATACAGATAGATTACATCGATATCAGTAAAGCGCTTTATAAGCACTTCCTTAAGGGAGTGCTTTTTTTGTCTAGGTAAATTTAACTACTGATAACTCCAAAATATAGTTTAAATTCAAGGCGCTTTTTATTGCTATCAACATTCAACTTAAACACAGCCAAATTCAAAATTTAGACATAATAATCTACTATAAAATGGGAAATAATATAAGCATCTAATTTGCTTAAGAGGGGGTTATTGTATGAGTATGAGGAGGTTTTATAGAACGTCTTCAAGAGGGGATTTACTTTAAAACCTAAACCTATAAATTCGCAAGAGTTGTACAAAATATTGCCGTTAGAGTTTTCTAAACTCAAACTTAGTGATATGATGAGAAAAGTATATGATTGTTTAGGATGGATTTGTGCTGAATGTTGATAGCTAAAAATACTTTATTCAATTTTGATATAAACCTTTTTGAAAGGATTGATAAATTTGATATCAGAGGCAGTTCAAATAGAAGCTCCGGCGAAAGTTAATTTGTATTTAGATGTTTTAGGAAAAAGAGATGATGGCTATCATCAGTTGGAAACAATTATGCAGTCAATTTCATTATGCGACTTTGTGACTATAATACCAGATTACTCAAATACCCCGGGAGAAATAGAGCTTATTACTCGCATTATCAGTGATAGTAGTAAAATTAATGACTTTCCTGTAGATGAAAGCAACTTGATTATTCGTGCTGTCAGGTTACTATTAGAGCAATATGAGTTTCCAGCTGTAAAAGTTATATTGGAAAAGTACATACCGTTAGAGGCTGGACTAGCAGGAGGCAGCAGTAATGCAGCAGCTACATTGTTTGGAGTTAACGAGTTATTTGATCTTGGCTTATCCCAAGATGATTTAGCAAGATTAGGTGCTAAACTCGGATCTGATGTACCTTTTTGTGTTTATGGAGGTACTATGCTGGCTACCGGTCGGGGAGAAGAGTTACATCCAATGAACTCAATACCAAATTGTTACTTTGTATTGGTGAAACCTGAGTTTGGTAGCAGTACAGCACAAGTATATAGCGCTTTAAATATGAGTGGCTTTCAGAAGAATAATTACAATGAACTAACTTGTGCAGATATAATTTCCAGTTTAGAGAAAGGAACTTTAACTGATATTGTAGAAAATATGTATAATAAAATGGAACCTATTGTAATTAATTGGTTTGATGAAATGATGGATATTTATAACAAATTAAAAAGCGTAGGTGCCTTGAAGGTTATGATGACTGGGAGTGGCTCTACAGTTGTTGGAGTATATAGTGAATACCAAACAGCTTTGTTAGCGAAAAATAAATTAGAATGCGAAGTTGAGAGCGTTTATATTTCTATACCTCGCCAACTAGGAGTGGGAAAGGAGAATAGTTGATGGTTCGCTGTGTTTTGCTTGCAGGGTATTCAGAAACTGATCCCAAATTATTTGAACTAGAAGAGGGAGATATATCAAACAAGGCATTATTACCAATTGATGGTCAACCTATGATCCAGTATATAGTTTCAGCTTTAGATGAATCTGAATCAGTATCTGATATTGTGATTGTAGGGCCTGAGACTCACTTATTGGAGAAATTGGAAATAAATCGCAAAAAGTGTCAGATTGTCAATAGCAACTTAACAGGAACGGGAAAAGTTTTAGATAATCTACTTGTTGGTATTGACTACTTAAAACCACAAAACAATATATTAGTAGTTACTTCTGATATTCCTTTGATAACTCCGGAAGCCATAGATGATTTTATTAGTCAGTGTGATAATCAGTTGGATCTATTTTATCCTGTGATACCAAAAGAAGTGAATGAACAGAAATTCCCTGGAGCGGAGCGAACTTACGTTAACTTAATTGATGGGAGTTTTACAGGTGGAAATGTATTTTATCTTAATCCAAATAAAGTGCGTCCGTGTTATGACAGAGTGGATCGTGTAATTAGAAATAGAAAAAACCCATTACTTATGGCTATGAATTTCGGTGTATGTTTTTTAGGGCAATTTATGTTAGGTAAACTATCATTACAACAAGCTGAACAGAAGATTTCACAGATATTGAATATAGATGCAAAAGTGGTTATTTCCAAATATCCAGAATTGGGTATTGATATTGATAAAGCCAGTGATATGGAATTAGCTCAACAAATCATTGCTGATGACAAGTTGTTCATTTAATCGGGATTGGAAAAATCGGAAAGAAGGTGAGACTTTGGCTAAACTACGAATGTCTAAGGTGGACAGGATTTTTTTTATCACAGAAAATTTAATTTCAAATCCAGGGAAAGTTATTTCTTTAAAGTACTTTGTGGAGAACTTAGGTGCTGCTAAATCTACTATTAGTGAAGATATAACAGAAATTAAGCACAATTTGCAAATTGCTGGTAAAGGTACCCTAGTAACGGTTTCTGGTAAAAATGGTGGTATTAAGTTTATACCAATTCAATCAAAGGAAAAAATTGCCGATACCCTTGAAGAATTAAAATACAATTTAACTCAAATCCAACGAATATTACCTGGTGGATATCTGTATATGGGAGACTTAATTTCAGATCCTTTACTCATGGATAAAGCAGCCAAAATACTTGCTGGTTATTTTTATACTCAAACACCAGAGGTAGTATTAACAGTTGAGACAAAGGGAATTTTACTGGCTGGTTATACAGCTGGGTATTTGGGAATCCCTTTGGCAATAGCCAGGAGGAACAGTCGAGTTACAGAAGGATCTGTTTTGACGATTAATTATGTTTCAGGTTCTGGAAATCAGATTCAGACCATGTCATTATCTACTAGATCGCTGTCGCGAAACACCCGAGTTTTAATCATTGATGACTTCATGAAACGAGGTGGCACTGTAACCGGTATGAATAACTTGGCAAAGGAATTTGGTAGTCAGGTAGTAGGTGTGGGTGTGTTGTTAGAACAAGGTGTAATTGAAGAAAAATTAATTCAAGACCACATCTCTCTAGGTATTTTAGATGAAATTGATGAAAATAAGGGTGAAATTAACTTAACTATGCAGTCCGAAGAAATATTTTCCGATTATTCTCAACAAAAGCAGGAAAAACCATTTCTTATGTAGAAATAATAAAAACTTCACTATAAGGTGGTGACATATCCTGTGTCCGTAGATGGAAAACTAGAAATAAGTAATGTTAAAATGCATTTACTGAAAGAAGACAGTAAAGTGAAAGCACTAGTTTCTTTGGTATTGGAAGAACATATAGTTATTCACGGTATCAAAGTGGTAGAAGGTAGTTCCGGTTTATTTGTAGCAATGCCCAGTAGAAAGAATAAAGATAATGAATATAAAGATATTGTGCACCCAGTAACTAATGAGTTTAGACAAGTGTTACAAGATACTGTTTTAGAGGTTTATAAGGAGATGACAACGGAACCTGTTTAAATTTTTTACAAATTGTGAACTCCCAAAAAAGGAGCTATAAATGCTCCTTTTTTGGTGCTAAAGCGAAATTGTGATATAATATTGCAAGAATTATCAAGTGAAGTGGGGGTGCAGGTTTGGTGGGTGTTGATGTAGTTGTTTTAGCCGCAGGGAAAGGTACTCGAATGAAGTCTCAAATACCGAAAGTCTTACATCAAGTTTGCAATAAACCTATGTTGTGGCATATTCTTTCAGCTGCAAAACAAGTGAGTGTCAATCAAACAGTGGTTGTGGGATATGGAAAGCAACAGGTGCAGGAATTTTTGCTTGACAAATTTTGTTCTGATAATCTATACACAGTTGAACAGACTCAACAGTTGGGAACAGGACATGCAGTATTATGTGCTCGAAATCATTTGCAAAATGAGCAGACATTGGTTTTATTAGGTGATACACCGCTAATCACTGAAGAGGAACTGTCTGGCTTGATTGATTATCATAACAAAAATGATTCAGCTGTCAGTGTGTTAACAGCTAAAGAGAATAACCCTCAAGGTTATGGACGGATTATTCGAGACAGCACGAACATGGTTAAGCAAATTGTCGAAGAATCAGATGCATCTGAACAAGAAAAAAATATCACAGAGATCAATACAGGTATTATGATATTTAAAACTAGCGAACTACTTGAAGTTTTGGATAATTTACAAGCAGACAACCAACAGGGAGAATATTATCTGACAGATGCTATTGAAATAATGTATAATAGAGATAGAACGGTATCAGGATATCAAATAACTAAGACATATCGAACCATGGGAATTAATGATAGAAGTGAACTAGCGAAGGCTGAAGATTTGATGTCTCGAGATATAAATGATAGGTGGATGAAATCTGGGGTGACCATTATTGATCCAGCCAGGACTTATATCGATCCTGAAGCTTATATTGGAAATGACACTGTTATTTATCCCGGAACTCAAATCCTCGGAAGTTCAAAGATTGGCAGTAGTTGCATACTTGGTTCGGAAACAGAAATCAATAATTCAAATATAGAAGATAATTGTCAAATAGAAAAGTCTAAAGTTGTAGATAGTTTTATTGGCGGGGGAACTAGCATAGGTCCTTATGCACATATTCGTCCGGGAAGTGTTATTGCTCAAGAAGTGAGAATAGGAAATTTTGTGGAAGTGAAAAATTCTAATATAGGCTTTGGTAGTAAAGCCAACCATCTAGCTTATATAGGAGATGCCGAAATAGGTAGTGATGTTAATTTGGGTGCAGGGACTGTGATAGTAAATTACGATGGTGTTTCAAAGCATAAAACAATAATTAAGGATAGGGCTTTTATTGGTTGTAATAGTAATTTAGTGGCACCTGTTACCATTGAAGAAGGTGCCTTTGTAGCAGCAGGTAGTACAGTTACTGATAATGTTCCCAGTGACAGTTTGGCTATAGCCAGAGCTAGACAAATCAATAAGCATGATTGGGTTAAGAAAAAAAGCAATAGCTGATATGACTTGTTTTAAAAAAGGCGCTGTTATATTGCTATCAACATTCAAATTAAACTGAGCTTAAAAAATTGGGCAGGAGGTATATGATTATGAGTGATGGACAGACAAATCAGTTCAACACTGACAAATTGAAAATTTTTTCAGGAAATGCCAATCTAAAATTGGCAAAAGAGATTAACGAGTACTTAGGTGTGGAAATGGGCAAAGGCAGGGCTACAAGATTTAGTGATGGTGAAATTGATGTAGTAATTGAGGAAAGTATTAGAGGCAGTGATATATTTGTAGTACAACCGATATGCTCACCAGCGAATGAAAATCTTATGGAACTATTGATCATGTTAGATGCTTTTAAAAGAGCTTCTGCTCAACAGATAAACGTTGTCATACCTTATTATGGTTATGCCAGAAAAGATAGAAAAGCCAGGGCTAGGGATCCGATTACCGGGAGACTTGTTGCAGACTTATTGGAGACTGCTGGGGCTGATAGAGTCATTTCTATGGATCTACATGCACAACAGATCCAAGGATTCTTTAATATTCCTGTAGACCATCTTCAAGGAGGGCCTATTTTAGGTGAATATTTTATAGATAAAGGTCTTGAAAATATCGTAGTAGTATCTCCTGATATGGGAGGTGTACCTAGAGCCCGTGCTTTAGCTGAAATATTAAACTGTCCTATAGCTATAATTGACAAAAGACGCCCAGATGCCAATGTAGCAGAAATAATGAATGTGGTTGGTGAAGTAGAAGGTAAAACGGCCATTATGATTGATGATTTGATTGATACTGCTGGTACTATGGCACTGGCTTCAGAGGCTTTATTAAAGCAGGGGGCCAAAGAAGTATACGCTTGTTGTACACATCCTGTGCTGAGTGGGCCGGCAGTTGATCGGTTGAGGAAGTCTCCTATTAAGGAAATAGTGGTTACCAATAGTATTCCTTTACCTAAGGAAAAAGAACTAGACAGAATTAAAGTTCTGTCTGTAGCTCCTTTAATTGGGCAAGCAATATCGAGGGTGCATAATAGGCAGTCTGTTAGCACTTTATTCGAGTGATTTAAAAAGAGATACCAAAAAATAGAAACTTGCTAAAATATTTTATGTTTGACTAATCAAAAAAAAATAGATATACTATAGTTTGGTATATTTCAACATAGATCCAAGACCATAGAAAGGGGTATTATAGATGGATAGAAAAGAATTAGCGGTGAAAGAAAGAGATGTAACTAAAAAAGGTGAAATTAAAAAGTTGAGGGCAAATAATCGGATCCCTGCAGTTTTATATGGGAAGGAACTGGAAAGTAGGAAACTGTTTATTGAAAAGCGGCAGCTTTTGGACGCGCTATCTACGGCAGCTGGAGATAACGTGCTACTGGATTTGAAACTGGAAAATGGCGAATCTT
>CAZKUS010000051.1:0-10592 GCA_964556025.1 uncultured Clostridia bacterium
GTATTATCAAAACAGCATAATACGTTCACTTGAAGTGTTTATTGCTATCAACATTTAACTTAAACTCAACCTAATCAATAAAAAATTTAACTGCTTAAAATTTTTGTTGATAATAGAAGGATTATAATTATTGATATCGAACTATTAAATTATACCAGCGAAACATGGCATGAAATGTCAGATTTTAGGGGGAATAGTTATGGAAATTGGAGATAAACTTAATGATGATTTCGTTGATAGCGATCACACTATAAGTGGTTCGGAACTACCAGATATATCGAATAAAATAATGGACGAGCTATTAAACTATAGAAAATTATTACAAAAATTAATTGATGATTCAAATGAGTATTACAGCGTTCTTCATGAACGCATTCCTTCAATAGAGAGAAATATAGAACTAACCAAACAAGAGACAGATCTTTTGATGGAGTATTTTGTTAAAACAGGAGAGGATGATGATACTAATTACCTCGATGGCGAATCGGCGGGGGACTTTTTGATTATAAGAATTTTAAAAGAATTAGAGACGGAATTTGAAAATATAGGACAATTATTACTAGATCAAGGCGAGATTGAAAAAGTACTTGAAAGTTTTACTAGGAAACAGAGCGACAAAAACACTTCCTTCGATCAATTTATGGCACTGGTAAGTGAGATGAGAAAAATTTTATTACGTGTAGATGAGATATCTTACAATGCTATTATTTTTTCTTCAAGGTTAGGTAATGAAGGTAAAGGGTTTAATGTTATTTCTGATAATCTCAAAAAGACTTCCACTGATTTAAAAACAGATTTATCTAGGATTAATGAATCAATTAAAAGCTTAGATCGTTGGTATAAGGATTTTAACGACAACATAAGTGATATCTTAAACGAACGAGAACAAGCTGTAGAACAGTTTATCAACAAACTGGATAATTACTTTGGAAATGTTTTGGAATCTATGAAATCAATGAGTCAGCTACTTTATGACTTGCTTTCAAATAGTATGGAATCTGTTTCTCCCTTTCAAGAACTAATGACCTCCATACAAAGACAAGATATAATCAGGCAAAACTTAGAAAACCTGATTGAAATAATTGATCGCGTTTCTGATAAATATGGAGAATTGCAGCACAACTTTAATGATAACAGTAATCGAGAGTACATAATGGATCATGTGGTGTTTGTAAGAAGAGGCTTGGAGTTGGCATCTGGCTTAGAATCTAATGTGACAGAACAGCTAAAAACATCATTATCTGAAATAATTACCATAAGTGATGAATTACTGAATGATTTAGGCAATATCAAGAGTGATGCCCAATACGTAACTGGATTTTTATCAGGTGATGTTGGTGAAGAAGGAGCCATTGATTATACCTTTCGAGATCTGACCGATTTTTTAGGTGACTTCACATCTGTACTTGATAAGATAAAAGAGTCGGTTACGGAGCTACAAAAACAGAAAGGTGACTTTAACAGTACTATAGAGGCTTTAAGTCATGATATAGAACAAATTTATAAACGTGTTGGTTTTTTAAAGAAAATTAGAATGTACGGAAGAATTGAGTTATCCAGATTGGATGACAGTAGTAAAGCCATAGGTGATAATATAGATACTGTAATTGACCAAGTAGATGCTAAAGTTTCGGATAATAAAAAGGTTTTTGGATCTATGAAACAAAACTTAATAAGTGATTTAGACAATTTTGATCAAGTAATCATAGAGAGTCAAAGCTCAATAAATGAATCCTTAGAAAAAGTCAAATACAGCCAAGAAAGACTGACAACTACTAGTGAAATTATCAATAAAGCTGTAATGGCATTGTACAAAGAAATTGAAAACTTGTATAGTGACTTAGAAAAAATAAAAACTATTTTACATGTTACTGATGTGTTTGACCACACAATATCACAGATGAATTCTGAACTAGAAAGTGCCAATCATAATGCTTTGCAGGTAGAAGGCAACATACTAAGCTTCTATGGAGTTGAAAGTTGGGAAGAACAAAGCGAAGAATTGCGAAATCTATTTAACAGATTTACTACTTATTTAGAAAGGGTAACAGCAAAGGGTGTACTTACAGGAGAAGATAGCAGCGAATTTGATGAAGGGTCAGAAGAAGGTGAATTGACATTATTTTAGGTAGTAATTTAGGAAATCTCAATATAAATTCGAATTATGTGGTTGTGAAATAACGTGCTAAAGGAGGAAAGTCAAACTATGACATCAGATAGTACAATAAAGTTACCAGAAAGTTTGACGATTTTTTCGGTTCCTGATATAAAAGATCAATTTAATGATTCACTGCAGTATATTTTTGAACATCAATTAGAATCATTAAATTTTGATGGTGAAAATTTGGAAGATATAGATGCTTCAGGCCTTCAACTGTTAATTTCCATTTCGGAAATTTTATCAAGTAATAATAAACAACTTTCTATAACAAACCTTCCGCAAGAGGTGTATGATATAGTTGTGAAAACTGGTGCAAATAACTATTTTTATGTAATTAACGAAGGGGGCGCATTGTCGCATGAGTAAATTAATATTTGTAGTTGATGATTCAAATACTGTTAGAGCATCTTTGAAGTACACTTTAGAAAAAAATAATTATGAAGTTGTGGCCGCAGAAGATGGGAAAGATGGATTGACTAAATTAGAAGAACTTAAAAATAAAAATAAACGTCCGGCTATGATTATATCTGATATTAATATGCCCAATTTAGATGGTATAGGTTTTATCAAAGAAGTTAAGCAAATGTCTCAATTTAAATTTGTTCCTATATTAGTACTTACTACAGAGTCGCAGGAACAGATGAAAATGGAAGGCAAAAAAGCTGGTGCAGCCGGATGGCTAGTAAAACCATTCAAACCCGAGCAGTTAATTTCTGTGGTGCAAAAGTTTGTTAAATGATGGTATAGTATATAATTTGTATATTAGGAGGAAGTTGCATGAATGATGCTGAGCAAGAACTATTGGAAACTTTCTATGATGAAACCCGTGAAAATTTGGAAATATGTGAAGAATCATTATTAGAGCTGGAAAAAGACCCTGGTAATACTCAACTAATAGATACGGTCTTTCGAGCTATGCATACAATAAAAGGAGGATCTGGTTTAGTAGGGGCTTCGGCCGTACAGGAGTTAGCACATAAATTGGAAAATATTCTAAGCGATTTGAGAGATCAGAGCTCTAAAATTGAAGAAGACACCTTATCACTGCTGTTATCTGGAACTGGAATGATCAGTAATATTTTGGATACGGGTAATTTGGAATTGGACCAAAATCAATATGAAAATGAGATAAACGATCTGTTAACAAAAATTGATAATATAGAAGGCCAAAATAGTTCGGTTACTGATAGCGTTGATGTAAATAGTAGTGATTCTGTGCAAAATGATACCGATAACGATAACTATAGGTACTACTTGGTTAGATTAAACTTCAATCAAGATGTTTTTGAAACTGGAACTGATCCCATCATGTTTTTCAATGAATTAGAGGAACATGGAGAGATTTTGCAAACTTATATAAACAAAAGTAGTTTACCCAATGACTTGGATCAGTTTAAAAATTTTGATCCTCAAAAAATGAAGCTCGGATGGACTGTTTTTCTAAAATCGAAATCAGATCAACAGGAAATAGAAGATGTATTTATGTTTGTAATTGATGATAATGATATTATTGTTGAGGATATCAGTAGCCAAATTTCATCTTGGTTTATGGATGGAAGTTCTATAAAGGATAATTTTAGGAAATACGAAATAGTTTCTGATGATGAACTAGAGTGGGCTGCAGAAAAACAGCTGAACTTACCCGGACAATATAATATTAATCAAAAAAGCGAAGAAGAAAAAGAAGAAAAAGACGAAGAAACTAATGAAAATAAGGAGAGTATGAAATCTCAACCAGAGAAAAGTTCAGATTATAAAACTGTTGAGAAAAACAATACTGGAATAAAATCAGGTCAGGATACTATCAGAGTGAATACCTCAAAATTAGAGGGTATTCTGAACAATATTGCTGAGCTGATGATAGCACAGTCTAGAGTAAAGGAACTCGTTGGTCAAATGACTGACAAAGATAGTGCCATATATGATGAAGTAATCAATTCTTTTCAAGAGGTAGATAAAATAGTACGTCAGGTACAGGATGAAGTTATGGAAGCTAGCATGGTTCCTATAGGTAGCACTTTACTAAGATTTCAAAAAATGGCACGGGAACTAGCTCAAGAAAATGGTAAAAAAGTGCAAGTTGATATAAGTGGTAAAGAGACAGAACTTGACAAAAAAGTTATAGAACAAATTTCTGATCCACTAAAGCACTTGATAAGAAATTCTATGGACCACGGCTTGGAAAGTCCTGAAGAACGCGAACAGCAGGGAAAATCTGCTGTAGGACAACTGAACATCAGTGCCTATCATCAGGAAGGCAGTATAATTATTCAGTTGAGTGATGATGGACGCGGAATAAACCATGATAAGGTTTTAGCTAGAGCAGTAGAAAAAGGTTTAGCTAGTCAAGATAAAGAGTATTCACGAGAAGAAATTATTGATATGCTATTTTTACCTGGATTTTCAACTGCAGCTGAAGTTAGCGATATATCAGGAAGAGGAGTAGGACTAGATGTAGTAAAAAATAATATAAAAAATTTACGTGGTAATATTGAAGTCGACTCTGCCCCTGGAGAAGGGACTAGTTTTGTGATTAAACTGCCATTAACATTGGCGATTATTGACGGAATGATGGTTAGAATGGGTCAGGAGAAATTTATCATTCCCATAACATTCATTTCTGAATTCATTAAACCTCGTAAAAAGGATTTCTCTAGAGCTGAAGGGAAAGGAACGTTATTAAGTTTACGGGATGAATACATTCCATATGCTAGGTTGGACGAACTGGTAAACTTAGGAGAAAGTTCTCAACGTTTTAACTCATTAGATGAGGGGATCTGTATTATATTAAATGCTGAACGACGGAAACTGGCTCTTATGGTTGATGAAATTATTGGGCAAGAACAAGTGGTAATAAAAAGCTTAAGGGAAAACTTAACTCATATAGAGGGGATTGCTGGAGTTACTATATTAGGTGAGGGAAGAGTTTCAATTATTTTAGATGTGCCCTCATTATTAAAATTACTCAGAAATAGAAAAACAATATTAGAAGGAAGTAATGCGATGTGAATAAAACCAATAATAACTATTTAATTAGTGATGAAGAGTTTCAACATATCAAGGATAAAGTTTATCGGAGTATTGGTGTAAATTTAACTGATGCCAAGAGAGCACTTGTTGTTTCAAGACTTAGCCGTAGATTGAAAAAATTGGGGTTCGAAAAGTTCTCGCAGTACTTCCAATATGTAGATGAGAATTCAGATGAAGCAGACATTCTTTACAATTTGATTACAACAAATGTAACTAACTTTTTTAGGGAAAAGCACCATTTTATATTTTTAAAAGATCAATTTTTTCCAGAATTAATCAGACAAAAAGCTGAATACAAAAATAGAAAAGTTAATTCAAAAAACAAAGTCAGAATTTGGTCCGCTGCTTGTTCCTCAGGTGAAGAACCGTATTCCATTGCCATGACATCTTCAGAGTTTTTTGCAAATCATAAAAATTGGCAGATAGAAATTTTAGCATCTGATATTAATTTGGATGTTCTTGCTAAGGCAAAATCAGGTATTTACTCTGAAAAAGAAATAAAAGGGATCCCATACAATTTACTCAAAAAGTATTTTATGATGGGTACGGGAGAAAATAATGGTAAATTCAAAGTTAAAAATAAATTAAAAGAGCTAATAACCTTTAAAAGGATTAACTTAAACAGCAGACAATACCCTATTTCAAAACAATTAGATGTTATATTTTGTAGAAATGTTTTTATTTATTTTGACCAAAATACTCAAAAGGATATTTTGGACAAGTTTTATCAATATCTACTTCCAGGTGGGATACTATTTTTAGGTCATTCCGAAAGTATTTTAAAAAAAGAATTATTGAGTGGACGTTGGAAGAATTTAGGACAAACTATTTATCAGAGGGAAGGGTGATAATCTATGGAAACCAGAGAAATAAATGAAAATACTGTAGAGGTTGTTCCTGAAAAAAATATTGATATTACTAATTGTGATGAGTTTAAGGATAACTTATTGGAATTGATTGATCGTGGATATATCAACATGGAGCTTGATTTTCAAAAAGTAAGTCGTGTAGATAGTTCGGGTTTAGGTAAAATATTATTAGTTCAAAAAAAACTACGCCAATCCCAAGGTACTATGAAGATAAGAAATATTACAGACAATTATGTAAGAAAATTATTTGACATGATTAATTTAAGTAAAATAGTGGAAATTGAAGAGTAGAAGTCTTATGGGGGTGGTTAAATGGATTACCAAAACTTGAATTTTTTCAATCAAAGTTTATTAAATATGATGACTAATGCAGAAAAATTATTGAAAGATTTAGATCCCATTTGGATAGATATGCATGAAGTTGAGAACCACTTGTTAAATATACTTTTTTCTGAAGCAAATTTTGAAACCAAACCAGAAGTGATACTAGTTATCCATCCCAAAGTTGGAGAAGAAAACTCAGTGAGAAAATATGAGCTTAAAAACAGTAGGAAAAGCAATTATATTTATAGAGATGAACAAATCGACTATGAAGCTCTTGAAAATTATAAAACAAATAATAATTATGTAACAGCCACTTCCAATGGAATTACTGTTTTGGCTACAAATTTTCCACGAGAACACACTTCGTTGTATCAGGAAATCATAAAAGGGTTTTTAGTGCAGTTAGCCCATTTTAGTGTCATATATGAACAGACAGAGAAAATAAAAGAATCTTTTGTCTATACTACTGGTGCTCTAGCTCGAGCATCAGAGGCCGTTGATTCCGAAACAGGTTATCACATTCAAAGAGTGAGTCATTATAGTTTAACTCTTGCTAGAGAATTAAATTTTTCAGATAAAGCACTATTCGAACTATCTTATTCCTCAAAAATGCATGATGTAGGAAAAATAAAAGTCCCACAAGAAGTACTGTTGAAACCCGGTAGACTAGATACTGAAGAATTTATGGAAATGGAAAATCATACAATCTATGGTGTTTTAATCTTAGGGGATTCACAGCATTTAAAAATGGCTCGCGATATAGCACTATCTCATCATGAAAAATACGATGGTTCAGGTTACCCGAATGGATTATCGGGTGAAGAGATTCCTTTATCAGCTAGAATAGTAGCACTAGCAGATGTCTATGATGCGCTAAGAAGTGAACGACCTTATAAACCTGCTTTTGATCATGATACTGCCTGTGAAATTATTTTAGAAGGTGATGATAGACTGACACCCGAAAGTTTTTGTCCGAAAGTCCTGAGAGTTTTTCGAGAAAATGTCGATGAATTTGCTAAAATCTATCATGATATGCCTGACGATCTTTACAGATTTGACTTAGATAATTGATTAACAGATATCATAGTAGGATGGTGTTTTGACATGAAAATTCATTTTAACAATAAACTGAATAGAAAAGTATACGAATTGTTTGCAGGGGATTTTTATGTTGTCAAAAAAGAAAAATCGGTTTTAACAACATTATTAGGTTCGTGTGTATCGGTTTGTTTATATGATGAAACAGCTTGGATCACTGGTATGAATCACTTTATGCTTCCAGGTAAAATTGATATTAATAATTTACTTTTAGATGAAGATGCGAGGTATGGTTTTCATTCTATGGAAGTTTTGATTAATGAGATGATAAAACAAGGTGCAAAGAAAAGTAGATTGAAAGCTAAATTATTTGGTGGAGGAAAAGTTTTAAAAAACGATTTGAAAAAAGTATCTGAGAACAATATTGAGTTTGCCGAAGCCTTTTTACATATGGAGAATATTCCTATTGTAGCTCAAGATGTTGGGAAAGATTATGGGAGGAAGCTGCTGTTTTTTACAGATGATTTTAGTGTATATCAAAGACGTATTACTTATCGTAAGACTGTAGAAAAAGCAGCGGCACGAGAGAGGAAATTTTATGACTGGATTAAGAAGAGCAGTACTAAAGAAAGCGAATTAACCCTTTTTGAATAGATGAGTGGTAGAGAGGATGGGAGTATTATGAAGGATAAAATCAAAGTTTTGATTGTTGATGACTCAGCCTTAGTCCGTGAAACATTGAAAAAATTATTCGATCAAGCGCCGGATATAGAAGTGATTGATGCAGTAATGGACCCTCTTTATGCAGTTAAGCGTATAAAACAACAACGTCCTGATGTAATTACATTGGATATGCAGATGCCTAGAATGGATGGCCTGACTTTTTTGAAAAAACTAATGGCCAGCTATCCTGTTCCTGTAGTAGTTATTAGCTCTAAAGCTATAAAAGGTGGGGAAACGGCGATAAAAGCTTTGGAATTAGGTGCTGTTGACTTCATTACCAAGCCTGAACAGGGGATAGGACGTGAAATGGAAAAGTTAACAGATGAAATTTTCCATAAGGTTAGGGCGGCTTCCCAGGCTAATATTAAAGAGATAAAAAAACGCTCTAGAGAAGCTAAACAAAAACCTAAAAGTGACCAGGAAACTAAATACAAAACAGCACCCGAACTCATAACTAGTACTAACAAACTGATCTGTTTAGGAGCTTCTACGGGGGGAACTGTGGCAATACGAAAGATATTACAAGAGTTACCGGCTAACTTACCGGGGATAATTACTGTTATTCACATGCCATCGGGCTTCACAAAATCTTTTGCTGATACTTTAGATGTCAGTTGTGATATGAAGGTGAAAGAAGCAGAGGATGGGGAACCTGTCAATGATGGTGTTTGCTATATAGCTCCAGGAGGTTATCACCTGGAAATTAACCGTCAACATGGCCGTTATTACATTAAGTTGAATGAACAAGCCCCTATTAATAACCTACGACCTGCTATAGACAAACTATTTTATTCTGCTGCTGAATATGCTGCACCGAATTGCATGGGGGGCATTTTAACTGGTATGGGAAAAGACGGTGCTCAAGGTCTGAAAAAAATGAGACAAGCAGGTGCATATACTATAGCTCAGGATGAAAAAACCTCTGTAGTTTATGGTATGCCTAAACAGGCCTTAACTGAAGGAGGTGTTGAACAAATTTATCCCCTGGATCAAATTCCTAAAGCGATAGTAGACTACTTAAATGATTAAGTGTTTTACATTGTTATATTCCCTTGTTGATAGTAGTAAAAGTTAAATTTCACCCTAGATATTTATTTTGTTACATCTTATTAAAAGTTTTGATAATGTTGAAAATGTAGTTTTCATCGTGACTGTATATGAAACTAGTAAATTAAATGAGGAGGAAGAAAGATGAGATTAAATGTGGGAAAGAAATTATTTTTAGGTTTTGGGATTATTTTGGTTTTTTTAATTATTATCGGTGGTACTAGCTATTTAATGCTAAACAATGTCAGAGATGCCAATGAAGAAGCAACTGATTCTATGGAAACGATTATACAATCTTTAGAAGTTGAAGTTGACCATTTAGGCTGGATAAATGAATTAGCGGATACTTTTATAATGGAAGAAGAATTTGAAGGAGAACTAGATCATACTCAATGTAATTTTGGAGAATGGTTTTATGACACTATTGAATCAGAAGATTTTCAACAATCACCACAAGAGTTTCAAGATGCATTTCTTGAGTTAGAAGATCCGCACAGGGAGATGCATCAATCAGCTGAAGAAATAGTAGAGGTGCTAGAAGAACATGGTGTGAATTCTGAAGTTGGACAAGAAGAAGCTTTAGAGATATACCAAGATGAAACACAGGTTCACTTAAGTGACTTACAAGCTGGTTTAGATCAGTTAGAAGCAGTAATGTACAGTGAACAACAAGAAATGATTCAAATGGCTGAAGACCAAGGAAATTTTGCTCAAATGGTGATAATAGTAGGTGGGCTAATTTCTCTAATTGTTGGTATTGGTGCAGCACTGTTCATTGGTAAAATAATAACTTCTCCGATTAATGCTGTAGTGGGATCATTACAGGAATTAGCTGAACAAGGGGGAGACTTAACCAAAAGAATAAATGTAAACTCTAAAGACGAATTAGGTGATTTGGCCTATTGGTTTAATATTTTTATGGACAAACTTCAAGATATCATCTCAAGTGTTCGCAATTCAACTGAAGTGGTATCAAACGCTTCTCAAGAGATCTCTGACGGAAATCAGGACTTATCTCAGCGTACTGAAGAGCAGGCTTCTAATGTTGAAGAGGTATCTTCTACAATTGAAGAAATTTCATCTTCACTCCAAACTACAGCAGCTAATTCATCGGAAGCTGACAAATTGGCAGAGAATACCTTGTCAGCTGTAAAAGAAGGTGAACAAGTAGTACAAGACATGAATGGCTCGATGAAAGAAATAACTTCTAGCAGCAAGGAGATATCTGATATTATAGAAAAGGTAAACGATATAGCTTTTCAAACAAACTTATTGGCTTTGAATGCTGCTGTAGAGGCAGCTAGAGCTGGAGAACATGGCAGAGGGTTTGCTGTGGTAGCTTCAGAAGTTCGTAACCTATCTAAGCGGACTGGAGATTCAGCAGAAGAGATAGAGAGATT
>CAZKUS010000052.1:0-10576 GCA_964556025.1 uncultured Clostridia bacterium
TAACTGGCTGATGCCCAAAAACTTAGAGAGACGCCAATGTGTATAACAGACAGTGCCGGCTTAAGGCTTGTCTAATGCAGCTGATCCTTTTGAGAGATCTACGTCATCCAGTGCCAAAGCTAAGACGAGGAGTACATAACGTTTGATTTGCATTATTAGTATCCCTTATGTGCATTGCATACTTGACTAATTGATTAATTAGTGCAAACAGACGCTGTCAACGGCTCCTCGTGAGCCGTTTTTTTATTTTTTTAAAGCTGGGTTAAAGTTGAATGTTGATAGCTTAACTCTTCAATTTCACATCCAATGTTCCGGGTTGGTACATCTAAAACTCCCAAACAGTAGAATATAACAGCTCCTTTTTGAAGGTTAAAAAGGATTTAATAGGTAAAAATAAATAAAAAACAAGGGGGTGATTGCTTGAGTATTAGCAGTTCAGATATTCCGCTGAGTACACAACTAATAGACTGTCAAACTAAAGCGATTAATAAACAGGAGGGATTACAATGGCAATCTATCAAAATGTTAAAACGTATCTTGAAAACAAACAGATGGAAGATCTAAAGAAGTTTCTACAAGATACTGATATGAGTGAAGTTGTTCAATTATTAAAAGAATTGACTAGTAAAGAAAGGGCATTAGTATTTCGCTTATTAGACAAGGATACTGCTATTGAAGCATTTGAATTGTTGGACTTAGAATTTCAACAAAGCTTGATAGAATCTTTTCAAGAAAAAAATGCCATGGAAGTATTTAAGGAGCTAGACCCAGATGATCAAGCAAAACTACTAGATGAACTACCAGCTAAGATAGCAAAACAATTGCTATCATCACTTCCTAAAGAAACTAAAGATGATATTTCAGACTTATTAGGATATGAAAAAAGTAGTGCAGGTCGGATCATGACACCAGAATATGTTAGTATTAAGAAAAACCAAACTGTATCAGAAGCCATGGAAAAAGTTAAGAAAAAAGGGCAAGACAAAGAGACAATTTATACTATATATGTAACTGATGATAAAAGAAAATTACAAGGTGTAATTTCTCTGCGAAGTTTAGTGATGGCTCCCAATGATCAAATGGTAGAAGAGCTAATTGATACTGAACCGGCTTATGTTTATACAAAAACGGATCAAGAAGATGCAGCCAGACTTTTAAAGGACCGCGATCTGTTATCTGTTCCTGTAGTTGACCAAGAAGATAGACTAGTGGGCATTATCACTGTTGACGACGCCATGGATGTTTTAGAAAAAGAAGCCACAGAAGACCTGTTCGAACGGGTAGGTTTAACTGCTGTAGGCCAAGAAGAAACGGGGCGCAGTTTACGATTACTCGAAGGAAGTATTCCTCAAATTTGGAAAGTTAGAATTCCTTTCCTATTAATCACCTTGATTGGTGGAATGCTAGCAGGCGCAGTTATTGATGCTTATGAAGAATCTTTGGAAGCCGTGGCTGTTTTAGCAGTATTTATTCCAGTAATTATGGATATGGGAGGAAATGTAGGTACTCAATCATCAACTATATTCACAAGAGCATTAGTTTTAGGCCATATCAACCCCGGTAGTTTTTGGGCTCATTGGCGAAAAGAAATTTTCGTAGGATTGTCAATGGGAGTAATTTTAGGTATTGGCGCTGGTGCTATCGCGGTTTTCTGGCAGGGAATTCCTGAGCTGGGAATCGTACTTGCTTTATCTTTAACAGCTACTTTAACCATAGCAACAGCATTTGGATTTCTAATCCCTTATATTTTAGTAAAATTAGGATTTGATCAAGCAGCTGGATCCGACCCTTTCTTAACTACTATCAAAGATATTACCGCATTATTAATTTATTTCAGCTTGACCAACGTATTCATGGGACACATGTTATAATTTTTTCACCATATTTAAAGAACTATAAAGAAGGGGTTTTTCCGGTGAGTGTTGGCATCAACACTTTCCAGAAAAACCCCTTCAATTAGTTTAGTAAAACTATTATTTATTTTCTCCATCAGTCGATACATTGACCTGATGTTCTGGTGACACACCAGCTCTTTCCGATGTAAGTTGATCATATATTTTATCTGCCAGACCTAAGCCTCCAGATTCCGCCATCTTCTCTGAATATGCTTGGTCTAACATACCTTCATAGGTTTCCTCTGCGAACCCTCCGTCTAGTAGATCAGACTCCGGAATGGTCTCTCGCATACCTTCCATCATCTGCTGAATAAACAAAGATTCAAACTGCCTAGCCGCTTCCATTAATTCTTTATCTTCTGCACTTTTTTCTTTCTCTACGTTAGTTGCATTCTGATCTCCCTGTTTAATTTCAGTTGTCCCTTGTGCTCGTTCTAATTTTTGTTGAAAATCCTCTGGATCCTTTTGTGCAGCCCTTCCTGGATTCAGAAATTCTTGCCCTGTACCTGGCAAATTCATACCATCAATTTTCATAAAACTCACCTCAATTTAGATTGGCGAGGCCAAAATATTACATTCTCATATTATTGGCTATACTCATCATTTCATCTGTGCTTTGTACAGCTTGAGAGTTAGTCTCATATGCTCTCTGAGCTGTGATCATGTCAACCATTTCATCAGCTATATTGACATTAGAACCTTCTAAAAATCCCTGCTGGATTTCACCCATACCTTCTGCTCCCGGGAAATCGATCAACGCTTCACCTGAAGCCGCAGTTTCAGAGTACAAATTTCCTCCCTCAGCTTCCAAACCTGCTGGATTGGCAAAAGTAGCCAACTCAAATTGACCGATCTCTTCTGTTTCACCGTCTTCCATGGTAGCTGAAACCACACCTTCATTGTTTATATCTATATCACTAGCTCCTTCAGGGATTTCTCCATCAAAACTGGCCACATTTTCTCCGTTGGATGTCACTAAGTTACCTTCACCGTCAATTTTAAAAGAACCATCACGAGTATAGTTCTGTTCACCATCAGTTCTTTCAACCATGAAGAACCCTTCGCCTTCTATGGCTAGATCAAAATTTTGCTCAGTCTCCAACATACTACCAGTTGAAAAGTCCCTCAAAGTAGCTGAAGTTTTTGTCCCATGACCGAGTTGTATACCGGCAGGAGTTGAACGTTCTGCCCCTTCTGGGGCTTCAGGTCTTTCTAAAGTCGCATATAACAGATCTTCAAATTCTGCTCTACTTTGCTTATAGCCGGTTGTATTTACATTAGATAAATTATTTGAAATTACATCCATATTTTTTTGCTGGGAATTCATCCCAGAAGCCGCTGTCCATAATGACCGATTCACGTTATATCACCTCCATTCAGTATTAAGTTGCCGGTCTGCCAAGTTCATTAACAGCTCTTTCAAGCGTTTCATCATGTCCTTGTACTGCTTTTTGATTTGATTCATAGGCTCTTAGAGCATTGATCATACCTGTCATTTCATCAACAGTATTGACATTCGAGCCTTCAATTTTACCCTGACGAACTGCCAATTCTCCAACATCTGCATCATCTAGATCTAAAGCAATAGGTTCTCCTGATTCCTCTGTTTCTTCCAACAAGTTTTCACCTTGACGCGATAATCCTTGAGGGTTTTCGAAATTAGACAATGCCAGGTTGTCTACATACTCTTGGTCTTCATCAACACCTTCATAAATCGCCCCTGTTTCAGTTATGGAAATATCCTCTCCCCCAGAGAGTTGGATAACCCCCTCCTGACCCATAACAGGGTCTCCTTGAAGGGTTGTCAAAATTGTTTCACCAGTTTCTTCATCATGAGCTAAACTTAATGAACCATTTCTTGTATAATAAGGTTCACCATCTGGCCCTTCCACTTCGAAGAAACCGTCACCCTCCAATGCCAGGTCCAGAGTATTACCCGTCTCATTCAGAGTTCCCTGGGAAAAGTCTTTTACTGTTTCTTCAAGTAAAGCACCAGTCCCCAGTTCCCCGATATATGGACGCATGTCCATTTCCGGGCCTCCAGGTCCAGCACTTTCTGTGTCATTAATTCTACTGATTAACATACTGGGAAAATCTCGCTTAACAGGCATATCGCGTTTATGACCTGTTGTTTCTAAATTCGCCATATTATTTGATTTCATTTCCTGTACTCTTTGCTGGGTCAACATACCAGAAGTTGATGTATAAATACCTCTCAGCACTTTATCACCTCCTCCCAAAAATATAGTTTTGTCTATAATTAATGAGGCTGTTATACTTTTTTATTGGTTCAGTTTAAGTTGAATGTTGATAGCTAAACTCTTCGATTGGCCGAATTTTGTGTGTACAAGGGTTGATAGTAAATCTTAACCATCCAACAGTAGGATTAAAGTCAAATAACAGGACATTATAGATTTACCTTCGATTTTTATTTTTGGCTATACTTTTGCTACTTATTAGAGAACTCTCAAGCTTGTCTATGTATTCTAAAGCTTTTCCAGTACCTTCAGCTACAGATCCTATGGGTTCTTCAGGTACATGAACAGGTGTATCCACTTCATCTTGTAATAGCTTGTCCAATCCATGGAGAAGAGAGCCCCCTCCAGTAATTACTATTCCCTTATCCATAATGTCTGCAGAAAGTTCCGGTGGAGTCTGTTCTAATACTTGTTTTATACATTCTAGAATGCTAGTAATGGGCTCACTCAAGGCTTCATAAGCATCGTCTGAAGAAATAGTAATATTTCTAGGTAGTCCAGATACTTGATCTCTTCCCCTTACATCCATAGTATCTTCACGTAATTCAGGATAAGCGGTTCCAACCTGTTTTTTGATATCTTCTGCCGTCCTTTCACCAATAACCAAATTATGATTGTTTTTGATGTATTGAACTATAGCTTCATCAAATTTATCTCCACCTACCCTTAGAGATGTACTTGTAACTAAATCTCCTAAGCTCAAAACAGCCACATCTGTTGTGCCACCACCTATATCTACTACCATACTGCCACTGGGCTCAAAAATATCTAAATTGGCACCTAAAGCGGCAGCCCTAGGTTCTTCAATTAAAAATGTTTGTTTAGCTCCTGCTCTTGTAGCGGCTTCTAGCACAGCACGTTGTTCAACAGAAGTTATTCCTGCAGGAACACAGACCATAATTCTAGGCTTCAAAAACAACTTCCTCTTACAAGCACGTTCAATAAAATTCTTTAACATTATTTCAGTAACAGAAAAGTCAGCTATTACTCCATCTTTCATAGGTCTTATAGCTACAATATTCCCTGGAGTTCTCCCGATCATATTATAAGCTTCTTGACCTACAGCTAAAACTTTCCCCGTGTCATTGTTAACAGCTACCACAGAAGGTTCCTGCACTACTACACCTTTACTTTTTCTATAAATAAGCACGGTAGCTGTACCCAAATCAACTCCGATGTCAGTATTCAATCCGAGCATATTAGATCCTCCTACAGTTCTAAAGTTGTTGTTACTTTTAGATAATACATGTACAAATAGGAAATTATGCATGTACAAAGTATCAAATAAAACTTCATACTTTACCATAAAGTATTATTCGACACGGGGTAAAGTAATTCCTGTCAATAGTAAAAATTTAATCATTGATTGGAAAGTTTTCTTCTAATTTTTTATTAAAATCCATTCGATCTGGTCCTTCATCGTTTTCATTTTCCCCTTCATTAACTTTGTCAGTATCGCTACAGTATTTTTGCCTAGTAGCTTCTCCTCCCCGGATATGTCGTTCAGCTTTGTTGTGATTCAAAACTTTCTTAATGTCTTTTGCTAGCTCTGGTTTTATCATAGGAAGTCTTTCGGTAATATCTTTGTGTACAGTACTTTTACTAACACCAAAACTCATTGCTACCTGACGAACAGTAGCTTTCGTATCTAAAATATACTGACTAATTTCAAGTACCCGCTCTTGAATATAATCTTGCATCACCTCGCCCCCTTATGTCATTCTGGTTAAATTTATATGTTAATATATCGGGACTAATGACTATCATCTGGAAGCAACTGTTTTGGATCTAAGGAGTCACTACCACTTACTACTGACATATGTAAATAACTACCTTCGCTAGAATCCAGATTAGCTGTAGTTCCAACTGTTGCTATTTCGTCACCTGCAGATACAGAATCCCCTTCTTCAACCAAAGTAGTGCCTAAATTGGCATAAGTAGTTGAATAACCATCACTAGCCACTTTTGCCTTTAAACCTAAAGCTGTTTCTTCTTTTATAAGTTCAACTTCCCCACTCCAAGCTGCTCTAACCTTGGTTCTTTCTGACGAGTCAATATCTATACCATTGTGATATCTATATTGATTGTTTACTCTATATAACTCTCCATGAGAAGAAATTATTTCACCCTCTACAGGCCAAATTCCCGTAGGTATTTGTTCAACACTTACCGGTTCTACCAATTCTTTTTCTGATTCTTCACTATCATAGTCGCTCTCTTCTCCACTATCAGAATCACTTTCTTTTTCACTACCTGTCTCAACATCGTCCTTGTTGTCTGACTCAGTTTCTTTTTTTTCTTCAATTTCATACTGTTCCTTAGAGTCTAATTCAAAATCATTTGTTTCCTGGATATCTTGTTCAAATTTTTCTAGCTCATTTTGTTCTTTTTGATAATCCTCACCTGCAGAATCAAAAATGTCTTCTACATCGATCACATCAGGTTTCTCTTTATCAAATTCTGCCTCGCGATCTGTTTCTCCACCTATCCCTGTCATTCTTGTTATAACAATCCCTGACATAATTAAAATAATAGCAATATAAACTGCTACGATTAATGTACGTCTAGACAACCTTCTAAGTTTTACTGGAATTTTTTTAATATTAAACCACAACTTAATTAACATTTCCTTTATTTTATCCATTTTTTCACCTCCCTATATGCAGTTTTCCCCCAGCTAGTCCAAATTATGTATATAATTTATAAAAGTTCAATTCAAATCAAATCAAGGTAAATAATGACAATACCTTAAAAAAGCTCCCTATTTAGGGAGCTTGAAATATTTACAGTTAACATATAAAATTTGTCTGTGTTGAAGTTAAATGTTTATATATATAATCTTACATATATTATAGCGCCTGATTTTTTATGCTGATGGTTTGCTTAATATTTATCCACCTTTGTATTATTAAAATAAAAATCAAGTATTTCTTTATAATTATAGCCTTCTTTAGCTTTGCCATCGGCCCCATACTGACATAGCCCTACTCCATGCCCAAAACCTTCAGTGATTAAGTTAATCTTGTCTGATTCTGCCTCCCATTCCATTTTAGTCGAAGGGATTTCGAATATATTCCTAAGTTCTTGTCCCGATACTCGGTTCCCAGCTAAGTCTGCCTCTTTAACTCTCCCGGTGTCTGATTCATTAATTATATTTAACTCGGGAAGTTCCCCTTCTGCAATAACCGGCATACTTAAATCTGATTCTTGGAATCCCTGTTCCAATTGATTTTTTGTTAGCTCCTGCTCTTTAAAATAATAATCAGAATGCTGACAATAGCTACAGTCTATTGATTCTAAGAAAGGGAGATCTGAGGACCATACAGCTTCTGCTGTTTCGGTCTTGCCTCCACAAGTTGAATGATAGGGTGCCTCCGAAAGTGGCTCTCCCTGATAAGTTAAAACTTCACCTCTGGTATCAGTCACAGCTTGTGTTACTTTTTTATAATAATCAGTTGACCTGTCGGGATAAATTTCTTTTACTTGTTCAGGACTATAATATGCCTGACAATAATCTGGATTTGTACAAACATCTGCCTGTGAATTTAAATCACATCCCGGCCCACCCTTTTTTTTCAATCTGGATAGTGTATATGTTCTAGCTGTTACAGATTGTGCTCGTAAGGCCTCCATGTCAAATTTAGGGGGCATCTCAGAAATCACAACCCCGACTAAGTATTCTTCTAAGTCCATTTCTAACATTTCACCTTGGTTATGCTTATATACTACTACTTTTAAGTCACTCTTCTCCGAAGTTAATTGTGGTATATCAGGTTTATCAGGTTTATCAATTTTTTCTTTTTCTTCTATTGCAAATTGTTCAGTTAATATAGCTATTGTAATTGTGGTTATTAATATAGCCACGCTAACTATTAATGTAATCAGCACAAGTTTACGAATTTCAAATTGTAAGAAACTGTTCAATAAATGCACCTCTACTCTCATAATATTTGTTTAGATAGCACATATACCTACATGCTATATAAATCTTTCTTCATAATATTATGAGTTCAAATAAAAAAATAACACCTGATCTATATATTTTAGATCAGGTGTTATTTTCAACAAGGAAATATAACACCAAAATTCATATGACATTAGCAATTATTACAAACAATATAGGGCTTCACCTGTTATCTGCTGCTTGCTGAAGATAATCATTATTATGCCAAATACTAGCTCCTAATTGCTGTAATCTCTCTACCATATTAAAATAGCCACGCTCAATATGATAAATATCAGATATTTCAGTACGACCTTCAGCTATTAAGCCGGCTAATATCAAACTAGCCCCTGCTCTAAGGTCTGAAGCTTTGACCGGTGCCCCAGTTAGTTGATTACCACCTTTTACTTGAGCCGTTCTACCATCGATCGAAATATCTGCATTCATTCTCGATAGTTCATCTACATGTTTAAAGCGATTTTCAAAAACCGTCTCAGTAACACTACTTTCCCCTGATATCTTGGTCATCAATGCCATCATTTGTGGCTGCATATCAGTAGGGAAACCTGGAAAAGGCATAGTTTTCAATTTAATCGGAGAAAGTTCATCAGGGCTTTTCACCATTAGCCCTGTTCCTTGTTCCGTTATCTCTACACCAGTTTCTTCCATTTTCCTAATTACTGGTTTAATATGATCAGGAATAACATTTTCCACCAACACTTCCCCACCAGTAATGACAGCAGCAGCTATAAAGGTTCCTGCTTCAATCCTATCAGGAATAACTGTATGATCTGTCCCTGTCAGTTGATCTACTCCTTCTACTTTAATTGTATCTGTTCCTGCACCAATAATCTTAGCGCCCATTTGGTTTAAAAAGTTTGCCAAATCTACAATTTCAGGTTCCTCTGCAGCACTTTCAATTACAGTAGTCCCTTTTGCCATGGTAGCAGCCATCATAATATTTTCAGTTGCTCCAACACTAGGAAAGTCCAAGTAAATTCTATTTCCTACTAATTCTTTAGCTTCAGCTTCTACATATCCGTGACCAAAATTTATTTCAGCACCTAAAGCCGAAAACCCTTTTAAATGCAAATCAATAGGACGGCTGCCAATGGCACATCCACCTGGCAAAGAGATCTTTGCTCTACCAGTCTTAGCTAATAAAGGTCCCATTACTAAGAAAGAAGCTCTCATTTTACTCATTAAATGATAAGGTGCCTCAATACTGCTAATATCGCAGGGATCAATTATCACTTCGTCTGGTAATTTATTTTGAACTTTACATCCTAAATATGACAAAACTTCACACATGGTACTCACATCTTTTAATGGCGGTACTTCTCTGATTGTGAAGGGCTTTGTAGCTAATAAAGAGGCAGCCATTATTGGCAATGAAGCATTTTTAGCTCCATTAACTTTGACTTTCCCCATTAGTCGGTTGCCTCCTACCACGTTTATTTTATCCAAAACTTAATTCCTCCCATTCATAAAAGCTTGTCGGTAATTTTTATTTATTTTACAAGTTTTCATGGAACAAAACGCTTTTAACTTTCTTAATCTTAGCATGGTTGATATTTTATTTTATATCACTACGATTTGATAGGACTTTACAGGGTTTATACACTGTATTTTCCTTTCTATCCTGTTATAACGAATTCCTCCCTAAATACCATAATTTCTGCATTTTTATCATTTTCTTGTCACCAAAATAAGTAATAGTAGATTTTATAACTATCAAGATATAAGTTTAACACAACAATATAAAAAATACTAATAGTCTGAATATATCAATGGTATAGCTACTCTAAAAGATGTCTTGTCCAATCCATGCTCATTGGAAAGGGCAAAACTCAAATTTGTTTTTTCTCCCTCTACAGTAATGAAGTTGTTTATTTTACTATTGTAACCTGCGGTAATAATTTCATTATAATTGTCAAATTTTTCATTTTTATCTACTCCATACTCTACAAATTGCTTATTTAAAAATTCACGCTGTTCATCTTTAGTTAGTTTATCATTTAAAAACCCTGAAAGGCAAGTGGTAATTTCTCCTTTTAAGTCCAAACTCACTAAGGTATTACTAAATTTTTCATAAAAATTTTCAAGTTGGTCTAATCCATCTTGATCTTCTAAACTTTCTGTTACTTTAAACATCATATAAGTGCTATCTTCAGTAGTTTTTGTATTATCTGGTACGCTCTGAATAACAATTTGTAACTGCAGGCCATCTCTACTAGCACTAGTTCTAGCTAACTTTGTCGACTGCTTGTCCGAATTACTGTTTACCTTACTTGTCTGTACAGAATAATCTTCTTTTATGTCCGAAAAATTTAAATAATCTGCCAGTTTGTACACAAGCACTTCCATTTCAGCAAGAGTTAAGCGGGTGTTATCTTTGTCGACAAATGCCTCGACAGTACCAGATTTTACTGTGCCATCAAAATTTTTAACCATTTTTTGTAATACTTCCAGATCATGTT
>CAZKUS010000053.1:0-10563 GCA_964556025.1 uncultured Clostridia bacterium
GCGTCCTGATCACAAAATTCGTTCAATCGAAGAGTTCAGCTATCAACATTCAACTTGAACAAGCCTATATAATATATAATTGGAATTGTATTTATAACAGTCTATTTCAAGGGGTGATGCCAGGGTGCAGGTGAGACATAGAAGAGACAGACAGGTACTGTTTATATTAATAGTGGCATTTTTTGCTTTTGTCAATATAGTCATGGTTGAAGCTTCTGAGGAAAAAGATATACAGGAACAGATTGAACAAGTTAAAGATGAACGCCAAGACATAAAAGGTGATATGGACAAGATGGAAGAAAATATTGAAGAATTAGAAGCTCAAGAACGGGATGTATTACAGAGGATTCAGCAGATAAACAATGAACTCAGCCAGCAGGAACAAGAACTAGTAGAACTTGACAATGAAATTGTCAATACAGAAGATGATATCGACGAGACTGCTGAAGAGTTGGAAATCGCCGAAGATGAGCTGGCGGAAAAAGAAGAGTTTTTAGGGACTAGAATGAGAGCTTCTTATAAACAGGGAAATGTAACTTATTTAGAAGTTTTATTTGAATCTCAAGGATTCATTGACTTTTTATCCCGGCTAACTTATGTTCAGTCTATTGTGGATAAAGATGTAGAGCTAATTTCTATTGTGGAAGAAGAACGTGACAATATTCAAGCTACGAAAGATGAACTTGAAGAACAGCGTGACCATTTGGAAAGCTTATTTGCACAAGCAGAAGAAAAGAAAATGGAAATAGAGCAGAATCGAGCAGAACAACAGCGACTGCATGCAGAATTAGAAGAGAAAAGAAAGCAGGAAGAAGATATGTTGGCAGAGAAAGAACAAGAAGCAGATCAACTTGTTGAAGCCATTCAAGATTTACAACGTGAAAGCGGTGAGATGGCAGTTCCCTTAGAGTGGCCTGTAGATGGATTTGGAAGAAGTTATATAACTTCTCCATTTGGCAATAGGACTCATCCTATAACAGGCCAGCAAAGCTTTCACAGCGGTTTAGATATAGGGATCCCTCAGAACCGCTGGCCGGGGTCTAGTAATTACACCGGAGATTCTGTCGATGTATTAGCTGCAGATTCAGGAATTGTTATTTTTGCAGGTGTTATGGGATCGCTAAATTCGGGTTATGGAAATGTAGTAATTCTCGACCATGGAGGGGGTTATACAACTTGGTATGCCCATAATCGTGAAATATTGGTCTCTGAAGGTGAAGAGGTTTCTCGTGGACAACCTATTGCTTTAGTTGGTTCAACTGGTAGTAGTACGGGACCTCATTTGCACTTTGAAGTAAGAAAAAACGATGATCCCCAAAATCCCGAAGAATACCTAGAATGACATTGATCTAGGTGCGGCTAAATTCTGTTGTTGATAGCACTAGAACTTCAATTTCACTCTGAAAGATGGTTATTAGTTCATCTATAAATGACAAGTTAATCATTAATATGATAAAATATATTTATAACTTAAAAGTCGGCTATGCTGGCCGGCTTTTTGAGTAATAAATTATTTAGATAATAATTGAAAGTGGGGGTTGATATATTTTGAAGATCAAATCAGTATTATTAATTGTTTTATTGTTGCTGGTAACGAATTTCGTTACTTTTTTAGGTGCTAATGCAATGATGGGAAATAACGATCAAGAAAATAATAGTGAAGAATCTGGTGAACTAAACTTATTCGAAGATATGGAAGAACCAGGTGACTTTGGAGTTTTGGATGAAGTTTCGAACATTATAGAATCCCAATATATTGAAGAAGTAGACCAGGAGGAAATGATTGAAGGGGCATTAGATGGAATGTTAGAGACCTTAGATGATCCTCAAACCGGGTATATGAGTCCACAAGAATATCAGGATTTATTGGTACAGACTGAAGGGAGTTATGGCGGTATTGGTATTGAAGTTTTTCAAGATGAAGATTATGTTACTATTGTAGCTCCAATTTCGGGTACACCTGGAGAAGAGAAAGGGCTGAGGTCCGGTGATCGGATTGTTACAGTAGAAGGCGATGATGTAGTAGGAAAAGATATCGATGAAGTAGTAGAAGTGATGCGGGGAGAACCTGGAACGTCAGTAGAGATTGAAATTGAACGACCTGGTTTGGATGAGAAATTGGATTTTGAAATAACCAGAGAAAATATAGAACTTGACTCTGTGGAATATGAGATGCTTGACAATAATATCAGTCATGTAGAATTGACTAACTTTGATCAAACCACTGGAGAAGAATTTAGAGATGCTCTTAGCGATTTAAAAGATGAAGATATGGAAGGTATGATCTTAGACCTGAGAGACAATCCCGGGGGTCTTCTGGATGCAGCTATAGAAGTTGCTGAAGAGATTGTCCCAGCAGGCCCAATAGTTCATGTAGAAGGACGTGACGGTACTCTAGATACTTATGAATCTGAAGGTGATGGGGCAGATTATCCCATGGTGGTGTTAGTAAATGAAAATAGTGCCAGTGCTTCTGAAATTTTAGCAGGTGCACTACAAGATACTGATACAGCAATAGTAGCAGGTTCCGAAACCTTTGGTAAAGCATCAGTGCAAAATGTTGAGCCTTTAAATGCCGGAGGAGGTTTGCGCTATACAATGGCCAAGTATCAAACTCCTGAAGGCAGGGATATACATGAAGTAGGACTTACACCGGATGTGGAACTGGATGCGCCAGCAGTGCTACAACTAGCCAGGGAACCTATCAGTGCAGATTTAGGTCCGGGGGATGATGGTGAAGAAGTGGAAACTCTTCAGCAGATTTTACAAGAGTTCGGTTTTTACGAACAAGACATAACTGGAGATTTTGATGATAACACCGGTGATGCTTTAGAAGAATTTCAAGAGGAGAGAGAAATCTCAGTAACAGGTGAAATGGATGATATGGTAATCAGAGAATTTCACGAAATGATTGAAGAATATCAAGAAGAAGATGATGAAGAATTAGACAGAGCATTAGAGCTCATAATGGATGAAATGTAGTAACAAATAATGTATTTATAATCATGTACGGAATAGATGGACATGATTAATCAAAAAGTCGGCTACTAGCCGGCTTTTTGATTAGTTCGTTTTTAGAGGATACAAATAATCATGAGAGAGGTTGACTGAGAATGCAGGATTTCGATTTTTCTACTTTAATCCAATTTTTTTTCCAAAGTTTTGCCATGCCACATCTTCCTATTTTACTAGTGATAGTACTGTTTTTAGTGTACAAACAATACAAACGCTCTATTAAAATGGAGCAAAAATTGTTTGGGAGAAGTAAAAATAGTCCAATTAAAATGACAGGTATTTCCCTATTATTTGGTGTTGTAGCTGGACTTTTTGCCAGCGTAATTATAGTATTTTTAGGTATAAACTTAGTGGAACTTGGCATTGTCTACTTGTGGGTGATAGTTATTTTGTTACTGTTAATTCACCCACGATATATGTGTTTTGCTTATGCTGCCGGCATAATAGGGCTGGCGAGTTTGGTTATTTCCAGTCTTTCTCAATATTATCCGGAAATTTTAGATATATGGATATTACAAGACTTGGCCATGATTAATGTACCTGGATTGTTGGCATTAATTGCTATATTGCATTTGACTGAGAGTATATTGATACTAGTCAGTGGTCATATATCGCCAAGCCCTGTCAATATCAAGCATGATAATGATGGTATTGTAGGTGGATTTAGTTTACAAAAATTTTGGCCACTGCCGCTAATGGGGATATTTGCCACTGTTGCACCGGAAACAGAAATGGAATTTGCTATGTCTATGCCGGATTGGTGGCCTTTACTAGGTTCGACTTTTTCGGCACCTGAAGGATATCAGTTGATCTACAGTTTTTTCCCCGTAGCTGCAGGGTTGGGTTATGGTGATATGGCTATCTCCAGTACTCCTAAAGAAAAAAGTAAGAATTCGGCTATTAATTTAGCTGGCTATAGTATAATATTACTGATTTTAGCTATTAGTTCGGCTTTTATTACCCCCTTAACTTGGTTGGCAGCTCTCATTTCACCTATTGGACATGAGGCGGTGGTAGTGCTAGGTAACAATAGAGAATTCTCCGACCCTCCTCTTTACTCCCAGCGAGATCGGGGTATAAAAGTTTTGGATGTACTTTCAAATAGTGTTGGTGAGCAGATGGGTTTACAACCAGGAGATATAATACTTAGTGTAAATAATATTTCCGTCTCGTCCAGACAAGACCTTATGGCTAATTTATATATTAGTCAACCTTATGTACGTATGAATGTAGAGACTCCCTACGGGGATCAAAAATTTGTGAAAGCTCCACTGTACGAAAATGGCCTCCATTTGGGAGTTATTTTAGCTCCAGAGCCCGATGGAAGTGGTGGAAATTATGTTACATTAAAAAGTAAGAATTCTTTTGAAAGTTTAGTGCGAAAACTGTTGAGAAAATGAGGTGACCCGTTGTGTTAACAGAATTAGTACCTGACAGAGTTTATGTATTTAGTGCTCCTACAAATTCAGGTATATTTGTTGATTCTTCCTGTCAAAAGGCAATTATGATTGACAGCGGCATTGATGATGCCCAAGCCAGAAAAATATATCGACATATTACACAGGAGTTCGAAATGGAATTAACGGACGTTTTGACTACTCATGCCCATGCTGACCACTGTGGGGGTCATTTCTGGTTGCAAAAAAAGGGGGTTCGGGTTTTCGCTCCACCTTTTGAAGAAAGTTGGGTAAATCATCCTATTCACATGTCTTATGGATTGTTTGGTGGAGCAAGGCCACCGAAAGAACTGCAAAATAAGTTTCTAAAAGCCTCCGAAACTAAAGTGGATGATATTTTAACAGTAGAACAAGAAAATGAAAAGTTGTCTGACTATAATATTAGTTTAACTTCTCTGCCTGGCCATTCAATGGGACAGATTGGAATTATCTGTCACGGTGTGTTTTTTGTTGGTGATGCAATATTCACACCTGAAGTGTTTACTAAACACAATCAGTTACCGTTTAATGTAGATATTGAACAAGTGAGATCCAGCTTAGAGAAAATTATTTTATTAGTAGAAAAACATGAGATCGAGTACCTGGTTCCCGGACATGGAGATGTTATTACAAAAGTTGAGCTTAATGAAATAATTTCACAATATAAGCAGGTTTTAGATAAGAATGTGGATGAAATTGTAGAATTTTTGCGGGAAAAAGGAAACGATGCAAGTAGTGATGAGATAGTAGCGAGAATTCTTAAATCGAGAGGAACCGATCAGATAGATAAGGGTTTATACTTTTTGAATAGAGCTACAATCCAAGCAAATCTGGTTTATCTGGAAGAGTCGGGAAAAATCTCCTCTCGGATAGAAGAAGGGAAATTAGTCTACAGCTGTAATTAGCTGTAGACTAATTTTAGGTATATAAAAATCACTTATCACAGGGATTGCCGCACTCTGCACATACTGTTTTTTCTCCCCCTAAAGTGGGTTCTTGTTTTAATTGCTTAATTAGCTCAAAAGCTTGCTCTACTTCTTGTTCTTCTCCTTCAACTGTAAAGGTACAAGCACCTTCAGAACCACCGACTCCTCCAGAAGCTACATGGGTGGCAGACACATCAAATAAGACTTCGAGAGCTTCAATTTCTGTTATGACTGTTCCATAAGTAATCGGAAGCATGCCACATGCCATGCCTATGCGTTTATCTATAGTATTGATACCAAGAGCTTCAGCTGCTTCGGGTACCGATGGTATGAGTTTTTCTCTTCCCACAGGTATGATAAGCTCACAACCTCTAGCAGTCAGGAGTGGATAGATACTGACAGTCCCACCAATATTATTTCCAGTTAACACTCCGGCATTGTAGTCAAGATCTAAAGCATTAGCACCTTTTACAAATACATCTCCAGCACCAAAATCTTGAACGGCTTCTAGAAGATTGGCTGGTTTGGCCTCGCCTTTGTCCATAAGCAGTGGTGTTATACGCTTATTGGCAGGTGTTGTACACTGAATACCTTCTGTTATGATTCCTGCGGTATAGTATTCTTTATCTATACTATCACCGGTCAATTCTTCTGCTACATAACCATTGGTAGTTCCACCTGCCAATGCTATTTTACCGTTAGTCATAGCTGACTTTATCTCAGATAACTGAGCCACTGCTTTAGCTATTAAGCGCTTTGATTCGTGAGATTCTAGAGTGAATAATGTGCGCATTTAAATACCTCCTTAGTTTTGCTAATTTATTCTCCTAAAATGAATTATCCAAAAGTAATCAGATTCCTGCTGAAATTTGATAATAGTTTGAGAATCTAGTAGAATTAATCAAGTTAGGGATTTCGAAAGGAAAGAAAAAGAGAGGAGAGGAGAAATACATGAAGGGTTCGACTTATAAGCTATTTAGGCCTATTAAACGCATGGTGTATCTTGGAATTATTCTGACATATATAAGTGGTGTGTTTCTTTCTTCAGAACTACATATTTTGACTTCGCTATTCTGTCTTTTGGCTTTGATACTGTTCTTACCTTCAGTCAGAGGGGTGACATTAGGTCTTTCTTTGACTTTCTTGGGAATGGGATTGTTGGTATTATTGTCCCAGGAAGCTCTTTTGGAAAGCTATATAATTGCATTAAGAAGAATGGCAAACATATTGACTATGGTGACTCTTATTAAAGCTTTAGGTATCCCTATGGAATTGGGAGGATATTCTAATGATATCAGATCTTTTGTCAATCGAGAAGTCCAACGAGAAGGCTTTTTATATATAATAGCTACTTTGATTGCTTATATGATTGGCGTTTCTATTGTAGTAGCTAGTGTGCCTGTGGTGTTTTATACCATTGAAAGAGCTGTAAGAAGTGTAAGTGAAAAGCCGGAAAAATTTCTATCTATGTCAATAAAGAGAGGGTTATTTTTAGCACTATTGTGGACTCCTGCTTCTCCCTTAATGGCAGTAGCACTGGATTCTTCAGGAGCATCAATAATTGAAGTACTGCCAGTCAGTGCAATGGTTAGTATTTTAGGTCTCATTTTAGCTATGATTTTATATCGACCTCCTTACTTTCAAAGTGAGCAAGATAATAGTGAGCAAAATAATAGTGAGGGATACATATCTAATTTTGACAATCAAAATGACTTTGAAACAAGTACTGACTCCTGCGGGGTCCTGACTTTATTTAACTCTCAACGTACTAAAATATTAGTCACAGCATTGGTTTCATTGATTGTGTTACTTATTACATTGGAATATTTTCTTCCGTTTAATATGTTGGACCTGGTTATTGTTGTAGCGGTTCTGTTTTCTGGTATTTGGAGTTTGTTATTGGGTCAAGGTAAAAGTTATGCAGCAGAAGCCAAAAAACTATTCTATGATTCTCTTCCTGATTACGGGCAGCAGGTGAGCTTGTTTCTATGTGCAGGTTTTTTTGCTGGAGCAATAGGTGAAAGTGAACAGCTAATGGCAAATATTTTGGATAGTTTGGTATCTTTTACTGGTGTATTAGGTTTTCTGTACCTGATCCCTGTAATCATTATATTATTAGCTATTACAGGTATTCACCCGCTAATTACTATCACAGTATTGGGTGAGGGTGTTAGTGCTCTAGGAAATGCAGTTCCTTTGCCCTTGTTGGGCTATACCTTCGTATTGGGGGGCGCTTTAGCATTATTGATTTCACCATTTTCAGCTGCTACATTGATCACTGCTGAGTTGGTGCATAGAAATCCATTTAAAGTAGGAGTGGTGTGGAATGGCTTATTTGGAGGATATGTTCTGATTATTGGTTTAATTGTGCTCACATTGAGAGTAGGTATGATGTGATTTTGAAAAGTCGTTTTAGTGCTATCAACAACAGAATATAACAGTGTCTTAACTGAATTAAATTTTTTATCAGATATTTGTTTTAATATAACAGGATTATGAGATTTTTTACAGAATATTATAATTACTAGTATTTTGATAGCTGCAGGTATATAATATCAATTTTTAAAATGGTAAGAACTAAAATTTTCAATTTAATTATTTAATGTGAAAACTGTATCAAAGCATTGTTATGAGGTTCGTTTAGGTCACCAGAATTTTATTTAAGAAATGGAGGGATATGATGGTGCCGACTGAAGTTACTAGGTTGGAAGAACTCAGTGAAGAGATTTTGGATTGGATTTTCAAGAAAAATCCCAGTACTGCTACATTTGTAGGTATTAACGGCTATGACGATGAGTTGGAAGATAAAAATATCGAAAAAATACAAGAAGAACTGGATCAAGCAAAAGATTATCAAATAAAATTAGGCTTTATATCAAAAGATTTTTTGCCTCTCGATAAGCAGATCGACTTTCAATTACTGGACTCTATGCTACAAGATATAGCTCGTGATATTGAGAAAATTAGGACTTATGAGCAAGATCCAGGTCTTTATCTGAACCTGGCTATTGAAAGTGTGTATTTGCTAATAATCAGGGATTATAGACCTTTTGATGATCGCATGCGAAGTATATTATCTAGAATGAAACAGATCCCTCGACTTTTTGAAGCTGCTAAAGAACAAATACACAATCCACCACAAGTTTTTATAAAGACAGCAAAACTAAATTTAACTGGTGCTAAAACATTCTTTGGTCAAGTAATTCCACAAACTGCTGAACATGTTCCAGAACTAAAAAAGGAGATACTTGCTGAAGCTGAAAATATAGGAGATGTACTAACAGATTTTGAAGACTTTCTCACTGATCTAGAAGAAACGGCTACCGGAAATTATGCAGTAGGTAAAGAAATTTTTGATGAACTGTTACAAGAACATCACTTTCTGAGTCACGATGCGGAATCTCTCATGGAAAAAGGGAAAGAATTAGTTGAAGACACACATAAAGAACTGCAGCAATTAGCTAGACAGATAGATGCCAATAAAACTTGGCAGGAATTAATTGAAGAAACTAAACAGGAACATCCTAGTGAAGAAGAATTATTGGATTTTTACAAACAAGAATGTGATAAAGTTAAACAGTTTGTGATAGACAATGAGATTGTGAATATTCCAGAAAAAGAAGAGCTGGTAATCGAAGAAACACCTGAATATATGCGGACTTTGATTCCTTATGCCGCTTATTTACAGCCAGGTCCCTTTGATTCGAGTCAAGTTGGCCGCTTTTGGGTGACACCTGTAAATCCTAATAAATCTGAACAAGAAAAGCAAGCTCTATTAGGAGAGCACAACAAATACTCTGTTCCTGTAACCACTTTACATGAAGGATATCCTGGTCATCACCTGCAGCTATGTCATGCTAATAAGGCGCCTAGTAAAATTAAAAAACTGGCTAGTAGCACCTTATTTGCTGAAGGCTGGGCTTTTTACTGCGAAGAACTAATGGAAGAGTTGGGATATATACAGGACCCTAAAACTAAGTTGAATCGCTTAAAAGATCAAGCTTGGAGAGCATCGAGGATTGTAGTTGATGTAGGACTTCATACAGAAAAAATGACTTTCCAAGAAGCAGTGGATTATATGGTGGAAAATGCTTTACTTGAAAAAGATAGTGCTATTACAGAAGTTAGACGTTATACTCAATCACCTACACAACCAATGAGCTATCTGATGGGTAAGATAGAGATAATGAAATTGGTCAATGTTTATAGAGAAAAACTAGGTGATAGTTATAAATTAAAAGACTTTCATAATGAATTATTGTCGCATGGAACAATTCCACCGGCTTTACTTAGGAAGTTGCTATTGACTGAAGAAGTTTAAATCTAATGCAACTTTTGTAGTGCCAATACTTCTATGAATATTGGCTGATATGTAAAAACTCGATTTTACAGTTGATAATCGTCTGCAATTGTTGTACAATGAAGATGTGAATTAAGAGATTGTGGTTGGTCAGGAGACCAGAACAATTCAGAGGTGCGCCTGTAGCTCAGGGGACAGAGCATCGGATTCCTAATCCGTGAGTCCCAGGTTCGAATCCTGGCAGGTGCACCATGATAAAGTTTATTATAGAGCCCTTAGAAGGGCTTTTTTTTTGGCTGTGTTAAAGTTGCTATCAACAACAGAATATAACAGCACCTTGTTATAGGTTCAATTATTGATCAACCGAGTTATGTTCATTTTCCATTAGATACTTATCTGATAGATATTTATCTAGCTGATTTTCAGCATCTTCAAGATCCACCGGAATCTCTATTTTATAACCTTTTTCTCTTAAGCGCTGAAAGAATGACACTAAAATTGGTGGCTCTAAACCTGACTGCAATAGCTTCGATTTGTCTATGAGAACCTCTTGAGGTCTGCCACGGGATATGATTTTTCCTTTAGCCAAGAGGTAGACCCTATGGGCAAATCCAGGGACCCAATTTACTTCATGGGTCGTTAATACCACAGTGATTCCCATCTCTTCATTTAATTTGTTTAATATATCTTCTACTTCTCCCCTGGATTTTACATCCAGGGAGTCTAGGGGTTCGTCTAGAATCAGGATCTCTGGATGATGCACTATTGCCCCCGCAAGGGCAACTTTTTGTTTTTCACCACCACTGAGATAGTGGGGTATCTTAGTCAATTTATCTTCTATTCTTAACAGTGAAGCTACTTCATTCACCCTCGCTTCGATTTTTTC
>CAZKUS010000054.1:0-10426 GCA_964556025.1 uncultured Clostridia bacterium
CGCCGTTTTGGTCTCTAGTTCGATAAATACGTTTTGCAGCAGAAAGGACAGTTTCTGGCAGAGCTAGTTCTTTTATCTGTTCGAAATTGTTCCAAGGTACTACTTTTCTGGTTGAGAATTTACCCTTTCCGGATGAAACTTTACCTCGAGTTATGATTTCAGATATCTTCTCTGAAGGTTTACAATACATATTTCTAGCCATAGATCTCATTCGAAACTCAATTTCCGGTACATGATGTTTTAATAACTTGGCAATATCTTGACCATAAGGTGTCAAGTACAGTTTGTCTTTATTCTGATTCACAATTCCCCGTTGTTTTAAATGATCAATCAATTTCCCCGAATCACTAGAAAAGTTTTTCTGCATAAATTCGTCTTTAGTAACACCGCGAGAAAGATCTGTCATAAGTTGATTGGCCCTATCACAACTTCCCAAATCTTGAGCTACATTACTTATCTCATCTAATTTTTGATCAAATTTATCATTTGTCCAACTGTACTGCCCACCACTTTGCTTCAATTTGCTATCAGAACTGCTGGAGTAATCTTCTAAGTCATTCCCTTGACCTTTTGAGTACTCTCTTTCAGACAGCTCCGGTTCTATGAGTAATTTATGTATTTTGCGCAATTCAATCCCTTGGGCTTCTATCGCCTGTTCTAAATGCCAAACCAACGGATACAGCAAAAAATACTGTTTTATAGATAGTAATATTGCCATATGAACATGATTTTTATGTGCTAATTTTAAAGTCTGTTTTTGGCCATGGTCTAAATTACCAGTCAACCTTCCTCCACCTGTGGAAGTTTGGATATCGATATAATTTAACAGTTCTTTATCAGGCAAGTTATCAGTACTATCCAATAAAAAACCGAATTCTTCTAGTAAATAAGCTGCCAATTGTTTGTGATTAACTTTCTCAATTTGATGAAAACAATCTATATGTACAATTTCCCCTTTATAATATCTAGAGTAAAATACTATCCCTGCATCTTCTCCTAATGCTGTAACCACTCCAGGAGATCTGGGCTGCACCGCATGGACTCTGGTACTAATGGCAGTGGCTTCTCCGAGAATAACTCCGCTGCTATACTCCAATTTGTGCTGCACATCTTTACCTGTATAACCTATATAATGTTCAGATAAGGGTCTACTTTTTTTTAATCGATTGTTCATTCTTTTCTTTCACCCTCTGTAACGAGTTCATCTGATGTTTCTGTATCTGAAGACAAGTCTGCCAGACTTCTTGCCTTTTCGTCGGTAGTGGTTATTTTACCTTTTGTGGGTTTTTGCATTGATTTTTTTATTTTATTTAATAATTGTTTAACATAACCTTGAGATGATCCAGTAATACCTCTACCCTGTTCAGCATTTTCTTTCTGAATCTGACGATAAATTGAATTCCGGTTAACCTGATAATTATCTTGTGCGCCCCAGTTTTCCATATATCTCAGTATATCCCGCTTTGTTTCTCCTGACACTCTGTGATATAAGACGGGTCCAGCTAATTGCAGCAAATCATATAATCGTACATTTATTGAGTCTGTTTCTAGATCATCTGCTGTTAAAATTGCGTGACAAACAGCACCATTTTTCATTGCTTTAACAGCTCTTAAGCTTTCGATTTTATAATTTAAATAAACTTGAGCTAATAATGTTTTTAAATCTCGAGAAAGTTCTATACTATGCAAAGGTTGTTCATATAAATCCAGATAGCGCCAGAATCGTGGACATGAAAATATCTTTTCTTGGTCTTGGTCTTGATCTTGATCTTGATCTTGGTTTTGATCTTGGTCATGGTTTTGGTCTTGATTAAGACTTTCATCTGATGTTACCGACGAATCATCAATAATAGATTCAACCACTTCCGAGTGTCCTGGTCGCAGCACTTCTGTAGCAAAGTCGAATCTATCTGAAAGTTGTTTTCTAATATTGGCTAAAGAACCTGGATCTTCATCAGGGTTAGAAGCAGCCCAAACCGTAACATTCACTGGTAGCTCAACTTTAGACAGACCTGTTTCCTCTATTTGTACTTTACCAGGTTTAGTGCCCATAACATCCAATAATACATCAGTTAATTCTGGAGATGTATCAGCCAGACGATTTATTTCATCCACAAAAATAATCCCTCGATGGGCTTTAGGAATAGTTCCGGGCAATATCCCCGCTAAAGGCTTTGAGTGATCGGTGATTTTTTTTAAATCAATACTTCCCAATACAGTCCCAATTTTGGCACCATGAGAAATTTCCATGAATGGCATAGGTACCCATTCTTCACCTATTTCGGCTACCTGTTCAGAATTCAGTTCTCGATGCTGTGGGCAGTGCGGTTTATGGGGAAAACAATTATAAGGACAGTTTTTGATACGCCGTATTTTGGGTAGCTGTTGGGATATATTTCTAAATAAAGAGGTTTTACCTGTTCCTCGCACTCCTTCTGCGTGTAAATGTTGAGGATATCCCAAATACGTTCCCAATAGAGATATTTTAATTAATTTATATAGTTCTCGATTACCTTGATGGATTACATGACCACTAGCGTATTCCACACAATCACCTCATTGCTTTACATTAATTGAATGCTCTATTTATTTTTACACAAAATTTATCGAGTTAACCAGGAAAAATAATGGTAATAAAATCCAACAGTGGGTTACACAGTAAGTTTTTATTTGGGAGCTGTTTTATTATGTTGTTGATAGCAAAAAACACTTCAATTTCACTCTAAATGCTTGTTTTGATACATCTAAAACTCTCAAATAATCGAATCACAGCTTCCTGATCAACTACTCGTCCATGAGTATGATCAGCAAATAACCTCCTGTTATTTGACTGTGATTCTCTTATTTGCTCATTAAGATGTATTATCAAAACAGCATAATACTTTCAATTGAAGTGTTTTTTGCTATCAACATTCTATTTTAATTGAACATAAAAAAAAGCCCTTTCGGGCTTAAACTAATTTACGACCTCTATCAGATAAAAACTCAGCAATTTTATCTATAGATGTATTCAAAATTTGACCTTCTGTAACTCCAGAGTCTATAGCCATTTTTAATGCGTTGTTGGTTTCTCCAACATGTTCAGAGAAGTGAGCATCACTATTTATCACAACTTTCCCACCATAATTTGCCACTAATTTAGAGATCAACTCACAGTTTTCTTCACTTCCCTCTCGAGATATAGTCAAACTGCTATTATTCAGTTCTAGTAATTTATCCAAGTCTTTGGCAACTTTAACTATCTTGTCCTCATTTATCTGAAACTGAGGGTTCCCTGGATGTACAATCACATCTACGAAAGGATTTTCCAAAGCCCTAACCATAGCTTTGGTGTTTTCCTCAGTGTTGCCACCAGGATAACACACAGGATGAAAACCAGCAGCTATCCAATCCATCTGCTGCAAGTATCTTTCAGGTACATCCAGGTTCCCTTCGTGATCAATTATATTGGCCTCTACACCTCGTAGTAAATTGACACCATACAATTCACCAGGTAAAACTTTTAAATTACCAAAATGATACAAGTGCGGTCCTCCGGGCATAGCAGGCCCATGATCAGTCAGTGCTATCATTTGTAAACCTTTACGACTTGCAGCTTCAGCTATCTCTTTGACAGTACTATAAGCATGACCACTGGCTATCGTGTGAACATGTAAATCAGCAACTAATTTCATACACATTTTCACCTCCAAAGTCTTTACTGTACGGGAGTGGGAGGTTGTTCCCCTTCCAGCACTGCCTTAACATTTTTACAAGCAACTTCTGCCATCTCATTCCTACATTTGCTTGTAGCACTGCCAATATGAGGTACTAATAAGCAATCTTCTCTATCTAATAACCCGGGATGAACTTTTGGCTCCTGTTCAAATACGTCTAATGCTGCACCTGTTAACTCCCTTTGATCTAAAGCTTCTACCAAAACTGACTCATTAACTACTGGCCCTCTAGAAGTATTGATCAAATATGCGGTGTTTTTCATCTGTTTAAATTCTTCCAGTCCAAATAAATGGTGTGTCTTGTCAGTTAACGGTATGTGTAAAGATATAAAATCACTTGAAGACAATAGTTCTTCCATATCCGCGTATTTAACACCCATTTCTTGTTCCTGTGACTTTGACAAAGGAGTTCTTTTATTATAAAGTACTTCCATATTGAAACCTTGAGCGCGTTTCGCCACTTCCATACCTATTTCACCCATACCTATAATGCCCAATGTTTTGTGATGGACATCATCTCCTAACAGTAAATCCGGACGCCATCCTTGAAATTTCCCTTGTCTCAAGTATTCTTCAGATTCTTTTAATCTGCGTGAAATCCCCAACATTAATGCAAAGGCCAGATCGGCAGTGGTATTGTGAAGAACACCAGGGGTATTAGTAATTCTGATATCAGAGCCTTGAAAGGCCTGAAGATTAATATTATCATACCCGGCACCATAATTAGCTATGATTTTCAACTTTCCTGCGTTAGTGGCTGCTTCTGCCACCGACTCTGTTACCGGATCAGTGAGTAAAGTTATAATTGCATCATATTCTTGAGCTGCTTCAATCAGTTCTTTTTCTGTTATCTGTTGGTCTAAAGGATAGTGATAATCGATTTGCCATTTGTCCCTGAGCAAGGACAAGCCCGCTTCTGGAACATTACTGGTTACCAAAACTTTAACATTGTTACTCAAAGTAACTCCTCCTTCTAATATTGGCTATTTAAATATCTTAGTTATCAATACTCAATAAAGATTGAGTATTGATAACAATTAGTGAGTATCACAGCACCAATAGAAAAATTGAAATTAGCACAAAAAAGATGGACCATTCTAGTCCACCCTCTATTAATTAATGCAAGTCATAAATCAGTGTTGTCAGTGTGTCAATCACTTCATATCCCATAATGGAAGACCAGTTGGTTCATCATAAGCTCTATGTAACTGAGGTCCAGTTAATTCCTGCAAAATAATCTCACTGGCAAAAATAACAGTTCCTTGTACTAGATGCCCAGAATATGTAGTGCCATCATAGTCTCCCAATGTAATATGAATATGTCCTTTTACATCGCTGTCTTTTTGAGAGATATTACCCATAGTACTGACAATTTCTAATGGACGATCCAGTTCAATATTTTTATATTCATAGTCATCTTGATCATAAAAAGCGATAACAGCTTTTTCTACAGCACCTATAACTTCCACTTTTCCCATATTAATCTCATAATCTCGGGCCACCTGCTCAATACATGCGAGCAGGTCTTCTCCTTTGGGGAGTCTACCCATAATAACTTTTCCTGCTTGATATTCACATAATTGCATCGATTAAGTAGCCTCCTTTCGGCTGTTTTTATTATTGGCTCAGTTTAAGTTGAAGTTTTATTGCTATCAACAACAGAATATAACAGCGCCTTGTTATTTAAAATCAATAAATCACCCGTTCATCTATTGCCTTTACATGAGAACACCCAGTCATCATCATGGTTCGTTTTAGCTCACTGGTCATTTGGTTCAACACTGTGGATACACCCTGTTCGCCATCTGCGAATACACCGTGAAGGGTAGGTCTCCCTACTAAAGCAAATTCAGCTCCTAGTGCTAACACTTTTAATACATCTATTCCACTTCTGATGCCGCCATCTACCATAATGATGATCTCACCTTTAACTTTTTCCACAATTTCCGGTAGTACTTCCGCTGTCCCAGGAGTATAATCCAGGACCCTCCCACCATGGTTAGAAACCACAATTCCAGCAGCTCCCATTTCCACTGCCATTTCAGCTTCTTGTACTGTCATTACTCCTTTGATAATAAAAGGCAAAGATGTGCTTTGAACAATTCGCCTCATCTGATAAAAAGACTTAGGCCCAACGGGAGCACCGTTTTCACCCATATTAAAAGCACAGGCATCTACATCTACACCTACAGCTATGGCTCCCGCTTCTTCCGCCTTTCTTATTTTATTAATAATTTCTTCTACCGACCCAGGCTTTATAAAAGCTATTCCGGGCACTTGTGCTGTTTGAAAAGAGTTCAAGCCACTATCCAGCACTTCTTCCCATGCACCATCACCACAAGTAGACACAGTTCCAACTTTACTGACTCCTTGAGAAACGCTTTGAGCATAATAAAATTCAGAGATAGCGTTATTAAAATTGACATGCATGCCACCGATAGGAGCAGGTAAAATTGGAGTATTAATACGTTCTCCGAATAATATCAGTTCAGTTTCAGGGGTAACTGCCTGATGCATGGACCTAAGGTTCAACTGATACATATCCAGTGCTCGGCAATTATTAATGAAGCTCCGTCCGGTTCCTACCCCCCCCATTCCTGGAATTTGGCCCCGGCATCCTTCTCCTTTACATTCTTTACAATAATCACAGTACTCTGATAGGTATTCTCCGGCTTTTTTTCTGATATTAGTTAACTCCATTCATCTCCCTCCCGCAGTCATTCAAGACAAATCTATCTAAAACTTGTGAAACACCACTTTCTTCGTTAGTTCCTACGATTACATCTGCCACATTTTTTAATTCAGTCCTGGCATTTCCCATTGCTACCCCAAGTCCTGCTTGTTTTACCATGGATAGATCATTTAAACTATCACCGATAGCTACTGTCTCACACATAGAAATACCGTAAATTTCTGTGAGTTTTTCTAGAGCTTCACCTTTGTTTGCATGTGGATGAGTTATTTCTAAAAAATCTGACCTAGATTGAGTAATTAGCAGCTCACTACCAAAAAACTGGTTCAATTCATGATGAAGTCTTTCTACTAAATATTCAGAGTCCACAATAGTTAACTTTGTCGGTTCAGATTTGGGATTACATAATAAAAATTCCTCTAAATCACCTACAGTTTTTAATGAAACTCCGGCAATACTGATATAATGATCTGTATATTTATTTTCTTCTTCCACTATTAATTCATCATCAATATATAAATTTAATTGTAAATCTTTTTCCTTCGCCAGTCTTACCAATTGCAAAGCGAGATCTATAGGAACAGGACGATGATATAGTGTATCACCGCTAACGGCAGTTTTGATCAATCCACCGTGATAAGTGATCAATGGTAGATCCATTCCTAACTGCTGGGCGTAGGGAAAAGCCGATCGATACATTCTCCCTGTTGCCAAAGTGACTTTGATCCCTTGTGATATAGCCTTTTCAATACTGTTCTTATTTGCTTCCGTAACATTTAGATCTTCCCCTATCAATGTATCATCTACATCTATGGCAACAAAGCGATACACTATTATTCCTCCTTTTACCATTCAATTTACTATTCAATATAAAATCAAACTGCTTTTATCTTATCATTTTTTGAGTTATTTGTCATGGTATCTTTAAGTCTCAATCCTGTTAAATTTATACGGTCTTGAGACCCAAGCACAGTCATAGACAAGGATTTTGCATTGATTACAATTTTTTTCTGCTGATGGCCGGTTCCCAAGTATAAACCAAAACATAAGCACTTGATGCTTGCACTAATACAGCTATTAGTGCAAGCTTAACTTAGTTCTAGCTCTGAAACGGAAATTTTGACTATTTAAAGAACTTTGACATACTATTCAATCACCTTTGACTTTAGTTTACCAGGATCATTCACTGATATATACCCTTTATCTGTCTTGACAATTCCTTGTTCTTTCAATGAAGCCAATACTCTAGTAACACTTTCTCGACTAGTTCCAACCATACTGGCTAATTCTTGGTGTGTAGCGGAAATAACCACTTCTCGTTTCTGTTCACAAAATGCACAATCATCTTCTGTCATCAAATTATAAATTATATTAACAGTTCGTTGATAAGTGTCTCGGAGCGCTAGGTCGGCAACTTTCTTCTGAGCAGTCCGCAACCTTTTACCCATTAATTTCATTATTTTAACGGCAATGCTAGGGTTTTCAGTTAAATGCTGCTCTAATTTTTCTTTAGTAATGACACCAACTGTGGTGTTTTCCATAACTTGTGCAGTAGCCGGATATGAGCCGTCATCAAAAACTACTACTTCAGCAAAAATGTTGCCCGGCTTCATGATATGCAAAATCTGTTCGCGACCGTAGTAATCTTCTTTTAATATTTTTACTTTTCCTGATTTAACGTAAAACATGGCTTTACCCGGATCTCCTTGATAGAAGATAATACTTCCTTGAAAATACTCTCTCAGATAGGCCAATTGAGAGATACTTACCAGCTCTTCATTATTAAGGTGAGAAAAAATCTCTGACTTTTTCATGCTTTCTAATAACTGTCTATTATTATTTATGTTATTTTTACCTTGATTAGTATTTTCAGCCATATATTTCCCCTCTTTCCGAACTACGATTCATCATTTTCACACATTACTTCCCGCTCCAGAGTATCGTTATTCAGTACTGTCATTAAATGAGAAATGAGATTTTGAGCTGCTTTTTTATTCATAGATGACAGATTGGCCAGTTCCTCAACTCCAGCGTTTTTAATATCTTGTAAAGACCCGTAATTTTCATAAAGTTCTTGCTTTCGTTTGGGCCCTATTTCCGGAATTTCATCCAATACCGATGATAAATTAACTTTTCCCCTGGTTTTGCGATGATAGGTCACGGCAAATCTGTGGGCTTCGTCCCTAACCCGCTGTAACAACTTTAGAGCCTCAGAATCACTGGGAAATTTCATTGTTTCACTCTTTCCCGGTACATATACTTCCTCTTCCTGCTTAGCTAGTGAAATAATAGGAATGTGCTCATAACCGCTCTCTTCCAGAACTTTAATAGCACTGTTCAATTGACCTTTTCCACCATCAATCACTATCAAATCAGGCAAAACAGCAAATTTCAATTCTGAAACATCTTTAGCCCCGGCATCGTATTCATCATTTTCAGTAAGTTTTTCCGAAACTTGGTAAAGTTCTCGTTCTTCGCGCTTGGCACGATTCAATCTTCTGGTCAGCACTTCTGCCATAGCCTTATAATCATCGGGACCATCTGTAGTCCTAATTTTAAATTTTCTATAATCATCTCTCTTAGACTTACCACCTTCGAAAACTACCATGGATGCCACTGTCCCCTGACCTTGAGTGTGGGAGATATCATATCCTTCCAATCTAAAGGGGATTTCAGATAAAGACAATCTAAGAGCTAATTCTTTCAATGCCCCTTCTGTCATCCTTCGCTCTTTTTCCGAATCCAGTTCAGTCTGATTAAGTTCAAGTTCGGCATTTTTAATAGCCATCTTCATCATTTGATATTTTTCTCCCCGTTGCGGTACTTTAATTTCTGCTTTTCCTTCCCGTTCTGCGGCAAGCCAACTTTCAATTAGTTCTTGTTCATTCAATGGGTGTGAAACCAAAATCTGTTTGGGTATTTCCGCTGCTTGAGAATAATATTGTTTTATGAAAGAAGTCAGCATATCTTGACGGTCCTGGGCAGCGCCAGTAGAAAGTCGAAAATTATTTCTACCCATTAACTTTCCGGCTCGAATGTAAAAAATCTGTACACATGCACCACTTTCTTCTTGTAACTCTTCACCTGTCCCCAAAGCGATAATATCATAATCTTCTTGGCGTTCTGACACTATTTTTTGTTTTTGCCGAATCTTCTCTAATGCAGCTTTTTGATTGCGATATTCCGCCGCTTGTTCAAATTCCATAGCTTCAGCAGCTTGATTCATATTATGTTGTAATTCTTTCAGCAGATTACCTTCTTTTCCTTCTAGTACAGAAATGATTTTGTCAATCATTATTCGATATTCCTGTTCCGTAATTTTGTTGTTGCACGGTGCCTTACAACGGTTAATGAAATAATTGAGACAAGGGCGTTTCCCCTGATTCTTAGGAGTTTCACCTTTACAGGTTCTCACTGGGAAAAGCTTTCGCAGTAGTTTGATGGTTTCTCTGACAGCTCCCGCATTGGGATATGGTCCGAAATAACGGCCTTGTTTCCCAGTACTTCGCCTGACCAATAGACGGGGAAATTTTTCTTCTGTACTGATCTTCAAATAGGGATAGTTTTTGTCATCGCGCAAGTTGACATTGTATTTTGGTCGATATTTTTTAATCAAGTTATTTTCAAGTATTAAAGCTTCCAATTCAGAATCGGTGACAATAGTATCTATGTCGGCAATTTTAGGGACCATAACTTGTACTTTTACATTTTGATTCCCGGAATTGAAGTACGATCTGACGCGATTTTTCAGGTTAACAGCTTTTCCCACGTAAATCACCTTACTGTTTTCGTTTTTCATAAGATAAACGCCGGGTTTGTCAGTTATATTTGCCAATTTATCTGAAAGTTTGTTTTCGCTCATGATAGATTCCTCCTGTAGACAGATCTAACTGTTTAGCGGTGTAATATTAGGATAGTATCACAAAGTTATATTTATTATATCATGATGATCCAATAGTATAGCAATAACAAGTCTAAATAAAAGGCTCAGTTTAAGTTGAATGTTGATAGCAATAAA
>CAZKUS010000055.1:0-10300 GCA_964556025.1 uncultured Clostridia bacterium
GTAACATATATTTTGGCAATTTTCTAGAAATCAACAATTAACTTTAACAGAGCCTTGTGGAAAAATAATTGTCCATTCAAGGAAAACCACGAATGGTTTCCACCAGGAAATATCTCTTAGCCAAAACCCTTATGTGGTTGTCAAAGATCACAAAAATTAATATAAATTGCTTGACTATTCATAGCACGTCTGTGTTAAAGTTGAAGTTTTATTGCTATCAACAACTAAATATAACAGCGCCAACCAAAAAAAGCGGGCTAAAAGCCCGCTTATAAACAACAATATTAAGTACTATAACTACTCTTACAATTTAAAATTTTAACCTTGCTTAACTTTTTCTTTTAAAGCTTTCCCCGCTTTAAAAGCTGGAACTTTTGTAGCTTCGATTTTAATAACTTCACCTGTTGAAGGATTTCTACCTTCTCTAGCAGCTCTTTCTCTTACCTCAAAAGTTCCGAAACCTATTAGCTGTACTTTGTCCTCTTTCGCCAGCTGTTCTGAGATTACATCAAAAACCTCATTTACCACTTTCTCTGTGTCTTTTTTTGTCATCTCACTTTTCTCAGCTACCTTACTAATAAGTTCAGTTTTGTTCATAAACTTAATCCCTCCTAAAAAATAGTCTTGTGAACCATGAATACTGAACTTCACGTCTCGTTACTTGCAATTCGAGGAGTTTTTTGTAATTCCTGCTAAAATCTCGAAAAAATCCGCTAAATTCCTCGTTTTTTTGCTTCTTCCCAGTATTTGTCAAGATCTTCCAGGGAATAGTTTACAATCTTATGTCCTTTCCTTGTAACTTTTTCTTCAATATATTTAAACCGGTTTATAAACTTCCTATTGGTTTTTTCTAAGGTGGCCTCAGTGGAAATATTTAAAAAGCGACTCAAATTAATAAGAGAAAATATAAGGTCGCCGAGTTCTTCTTCTAGCTTTTCCCAATGATTATTTTGATATGCATGTAGCAGTTCTGCCAGTTCTTCTTCCACTTTAGTAATCGCCCCGGACATATCTTCCCAATCAAAACCAATTTTCCTACATCGTTTTTGAATTTGCTCAGCCCGAACCATAGCAGGAGCGCTTTCCAAAATCCCGTCTAATATCGATTCTTGTTCACATCCATTACTGTTATATTCAACATGGGTAGCTTGTACAGAATTTTCATGATCTGAACTTTTTTCCTGGTATTTAATTTCTTCCCAGGTCAGATTATAATCAGAATAAGCAAATTCACCTCCAAATACATGAGGATGCCTCCTAATAAGTTTATTTTTTATAGTATCTAACACTTCAGGTAATTGAAATTCACCCCTTTCTTCCGCTATCTGAGTATGAAAAACTATTTGCAATAACAGATCTCCTAATTCTTCACATAATTTTTCCGGAGAATTGTGATCAATTCCTTCCAGCACTTCATAGGTTTCTTCCACTAAATAAGGTTTCAGAGTATCATGGGTTTGCTTCCTATCAAAAGAACACCCTCCAGGCCCTCTTAAACGTTCCATAACCATTTTAAGAGATAGTAAAGACAATTGCTCATTAGCACCTAAAAAATTTATATCAACTACCATATCACTGCATTTGGTTATATCAAATAACTTATCAATATTTTCATCATGCCGGTCTTCTGTCAAATATATCAAATTGCAACTTTCTACACCGTTATCGAAATTAAATAAATCTTCATCAATTTCTTGGTAGTTCAAATCCTCTTGTTTTAAAAAAGTGATGATATCATCACTTTTTCTAGATACTAGCACCTTCCAATTAGTGGATAGTAACTTACGGTAATACTGTAGAGTTAAATTTTCAATAACTGGAGATTTTACAATTACTACATCCAATAGACAATTGCACGTCAAGATCTACCCCTCCCCGTAAATTATTGGCTTAAAAAAGTTTAATTTTGATAACATAAGTAAAAGGAGCGCAAATAGCGCTCCTTAGTTATTGTTCCATCTGCTTTGCTAAAAATCCTGCAGCAGTTTCTGCAATTTTTTGTTCACCTTCGGACATTTTTTCCTCTTTTTCCTTGGTACCAATAATAACAGCTCCAATTGCGTCACCCTGTGCAATAATTGGAGCAATAACTTCTGAATTAAATTTGCTCCCTTGTTCTTCATCAGCTTCTTTGTAATATGGATGCTGTTTCGAGTCTTCAATAACTAACGATTGACGTTCTTCCATGGCTCTTTCTACAGCTGGAGAAAGAGGACGATTTAAAAATTCTTTTTTGGGTGTCCCGGCCGTAGCAATAATCATATCCCTATCAGAAATGCAAGCAATATGTCCAGTGTGCTCATATATTGAATCCACATATTCTTCTGCAAACTCACCTAACTCTCCAATAGGAGAATACTTTTTTAATATCACTTCACCTTCTCGGTCCACAAATATTTCTAAAGGATCGCCTTCTCGAATACGCAGTGTCCTTCTTATTTCTTTAGGTATAACAACTCTTCCTAGATCATCTATCCTGCGCACAATTCCTGTGGCCTTCACGTTTTAACCTCCTTTTTCATATACGTAGTATCCTTGCTTTTTTTAGTGTTAATATAATAGGTCAGTTTTATACAGGATAGACAAAATCATCCTACTTGCTATTATGCTACCAACTCAAGTAAGGATTCGGTAACTCTAAGAAGAATGTTTAACATTTCTTTTGGTTTCATCCCTTTGGCATTTACTTTTAGTGCTAAATAATCAGAACCTGTAGAAATTTTAATTTTTCCAGGGAACTTAGTAGTAAGTCTCATTAAACTTTCTCCGCTAACCTGACAGTTTTGATTAAATTTTAAAATAGCCCAATGATCTTGTCTGGTAATCGAATTAATATTAGCTTCATTAGCCAAAACTTTCAGTCTCGTAATTTCCAATAAATTGTTAACCTCTTCGGGAATTGGCCCAAATCTATCTTTGAGTTCGAACTCTAAATCCTCGGCTTCTGAAAAAGATTTGACTGCACTTGCTTTTTGATAAACTGCAATTTTTTGCTCATGATCTGATATATATGAAGTCGGTAAATAAGCATTGATGCTTAATTCTACCTGTACACGATCAGTTTCTTTTTTAACATGGTACTGCTGTTCCGAATCTTGAGATAGTTCTTTGACTGCATCTTGCAACATTTTGGTGTACATATCAAAGCCAACAGCCATTATGTGTCCATGCTGTTCAGGCCCTAGTATATTGCCGGCACCCCGAATTTCCAAATCTCTCAATGCCAATTTAAACCCGGACCCTAGTTCAGTAAACTCCTTAATTGCTTTGAGGCGTTTCTCTGCTTCTTGAGTAAGTACTTTGTCTTTCTGATATGTTAGATAAGCATAAGCCATTCTACTGCTTCTACCAACTCTTCCTCGCAATTGATAAAGTTGACTAAGCCCCATCCTATCAGCATCATAAATAATGATAGTGTTTACATTTTGAATATCCAGACCAGCTTCTACAATGGAAGTAGAAACCAACACATCATAGTTGCCATCTAAAAAATTTAACATGACTTGTTCCAACTGTTTTTCCGGCATCTGTCCGTGTGCAACCCCTACTCGAGCAGAAGGAACTAATTGGCTCACTTCCTTAGCTAAAGTATTAATTCCCTTCACTCTATTGTGTACTAAATAAACTTGTCCTTTCCTGTTCAGTTCCCGGTTTATAGCTTCTCTTATTAATTGAGGGGAATATTCCATTACATAAGTTTGTACCGGAAATCTTCCTTCTGGTGGTGTCTCGATCACACTTAAATCTCTAACACCGACAAGAGACATGTGCAGTGTTCTAGGAATGGGGGTGGCAGTCATTGTCAGTACATCTACGTTTTTCTTTAACATTTTTATTTTTTCTTTATGTTGAACACCAAATCGCTGTTCTTCATCAATAATTAATAACCCTAAGTCATTAAATTTCACTGATTTATTCAGTAATTTATGTGTCCCAATAACAATCTCAGCTGATCCTTCCTGCATCTCTCTTTTAACTTCTTGTTCCTGTTTTTGAGTACTAAACCTACTAACCACTTTAATATCAACAGGATAAGGAGCAAATCTCTCTTTGAAGGTTTGGTAATGTTGTTGAGCCAATATAGTAGTAGGCACTAATACGCATACTTGTTTGCCTTCCATAACCGCTTTAAATGCTGCCCTCATCGCAACTTCAGTTTTACCATAACCTACATCCCCACACAGTAATCTGTCCAAGGGTTGTTCAGATTCTAAATCGCGTTTTATCTCTTTAATAGCTTTTTCTTGGTCAGGAGTCAATTCATATGGGAAATAATCTTCAAATTCTTTTTGCCAAGGAGTATCAGGGCTAAATGCATGACCTTTACGTGCACTTCTTTCAGCATACAATTTCAGCAAATCTTCTGCCATTTCTTTTACCGATGTTTTGACTTTTTGTTTAACTCGTTTCCACTCACTACTCCCTAGTGAATACAATTTAGGTGGTTTCCCTTCTTTCCCCACATACTTTTGAATTTCATCTATCTGTTCAGTAGGTACATACAAACTGTCATCACCAGCGTATTTGATATGTAAATAATCCCGGTACAATCCTCCAACTTCTAAGGTCTTGATACCCATGTACTTTCCTATCCCGTGCTTTTCATGTACAACATAGTCTTCTACTTGCAGTTCACGATAATCAGAGACTTTTACGGCATTATCTTCATCGCCTTCTGTTCTTTTACGTCGAATTTTTTTCCTATCATGTCCCCAAAGGTCACCATGAGTGATCACTGCCAGTTTACTATCTTGCAATATGAATCCACTACTTAATTCTCCTTCTACAATGACAATCTGATTATCAGTAGGCATTTTCCCTTGAGCAGCAATAGCTGAACCTATTTCTTCTTTTTTAAGGTTTTCTTGTAAAGTCCTAGCGCTCTCAGGTGTCGGTGAAAAAATCAAAATTCTAAAATTTTCTTGCATCCATTGTTTAATCTCTTTAATAAAGAAGTCCCACTGACCATAAAACTGTGTCATAGTTTTAACCGAAAAATTTACAGTTTCAGTCACTTTACCAAAAGGGTTTTCTCTCAAAAAATTGGCAGAATAAATTGTATCTCCCCTTGTATTTTTCAACATCTCTTCCGTTGAATAAAACAAGTCACTCTCACCTGGAAGTATTTTTCCTTCTTCAATCAATGATTCTGCTAATTCTGTTTGCTCATGCTGATAAAATTCATCACTTTCTCTAATCCGATGAGGTTCATCTATCCACAGCAGGATATTATTAGGCAAAAAGTCCAATAGAATACCATAATTATCTGGATAAAAATAAGGAAGATATCTGTGAAATTGCGGAAAAGACATCCCCTGTTCCAAAGCATTTATATCCTTGTCGATTCTCTCTTCTAACTCTTCACAGCGATCATTCAAATTGTCTTTAATCAGTCTACTCTTTTGCCTTTCAAGTTCTTTACGTAACTTTTCAGTCCCAGAAGAGATGTCAGTTTTTTCACCTAAAACTAGTTGACTCCCTGGAGTAATAAACAGTTGGTGAAATTCCTGTAATGAACGTTGGGTAGCCAAATCAAAGCTCCTAATTGATTCGATCTCTTCATCAAAAAATTCTACTCTAACTGGTTGCTCAGCAGCTACAGGATATACATCCATGATACCACCTCGTCTGCTAAACTGACCTTTTTGCTCTACCATAGCCGTATGTTCATATCCCATACCAACTAATTTTGTCACTATTTCTTCCAGAGAATAACCTTCTTTCCCTACTTCTAAATTCAAAATATTTTCTGATATCATATGAACGGGCGACATTTTTTCCTTTACCGATTTAACTGGAAAAATATAAATACCCGCTTTTTTTGCTAACAATGATTGTATCACTTCAGTCCGTTCATTATTTACATCTCTGCTCTGCCAGGCAAGTTCAAAAGGTTGAACTTGGTGTTCTGGATATAAAAACACTTGATCTTTGCTCAAAAAAGTCTGAAGATCACTAAAAAGTTGCTCGGCTCTATATGTATCATATGTTATCAGAGCAATAGGTCTATTATATGTTACAAAACAATTTGCCACAATTAAAGCCAACTCACTTCCACTAACACCCGAAAGCATTGTTTGTAAGTTTTGGGATGCAGTTTTAGCAAAAATATTTTGTAAATAATTTTCTTTTTGAATTATGTCAACTAAACTGTTCATGACTTCCCCTCCATCACACCAAAATAAATCTAAAGATAACACCGTTATATACTACAGTTATCAATATTTAGCTTTAAAACAGCTATAATATAAAAAAATAATCATCTTCTAGTTTCTAGAAAATTATATTCTTAACAAGGCTCTATGTCAACTGTTATTACTTGTCTTTTTCTGGTATACTCAAAATTAAATAATTCCATAAACAATGTAACACAGTAGCGATTAACCAACCAACAAGTACATAGCCAGTTACTTCAAATAATAATTGGGTTACCAGTCCAAATATACCATGTCCTAAAACAGCTGCCAACATTGTGCTCACTTTATTATTGTATAATAAGTCTATCACACCTTCTACAGTTCCTACACCTACATGTACAAATAAAATTGATGTATCTGTAACTACAGCAAATGAAGTTTTAACGGATTCTTCTACTAGAGGAGTTAAAAATTTGATACAGTCAGTTAGGCTCTCATATTTTATTAATATTCTGATTAAATACCAGTTATATAAATAAATTATTATGAATGCACATAATATTGTAAATAATAATATCACGGAGTCACCCTCAGTATAGTATTTTTCGCTATTAAATTCCGTTGTTGACAAATATAGTCGATATATATAAGCTATCAACATTCTACTTTTAACTAGGCTGTGTTAAAGTTGAATGTTGATAGCTGAATATAACGGAGCCTTTAACTAAACCGGTTTTTACTATCATTAAATTATTCTACCTAATATACAGGAGGATTATTATGATTAACTTATGGGTAACTATTTTAATGGCTGCGGCAATAGCTTCAGATGCCTTTACAGTATCTTTAGGGATCGGTACAAAATCTATGACAATCACCAGGGTTGGTAAAGTGTCCCTGTCAGTGGGTTTATTTCATATAATAATGCCACTGATAGGTCTTTATGTTGGTGATTTTTTAGCCGGGTATTTAGAAAATATCGGAGAAATTTTAGGAGGTGGCTTACTTTTATTTATTGGTTATCGAATGATTCGCCAAAATCTAGATACTGGTAACAAATACGAAAGTATAGATTTTACTAGAGGTACAGGTTTACTAATTTTTTCTGTTTCAGTTAGTATAGATGCTTTAACTGCAGGATTCACCTTAGGATTAGCAGGAGCAGCATCATTATTGACAGCAATGATTTTCGGAATAGTAGCTTTAATAATGACAGGTTTAGGATTATATGTGGGTCAACAACTACAAGGAATATTTAAAGGAAAAGGTGAGATATTAGGAGGTATTTTAATCATTTTAATTGGGCTTTACTTTATTATTTTTTAGCAACAGCGCCTAAATAAAACTCTCCCGGTGGTCTCCCCCGGGAGAGTTTTGATTTTCTACAAGTTGTAACTATATGATGTAAGTACTGTATTAACTTTATTCCCACCCAGTAAATTAACCGAAGAACATAACTCCTCCGGGACCTATGGGTAGAGCGAATACATACCAGATAATCATTAGTACTGTCCACATGATCAAAAACGCAATAGAGTAAGGTAACATAGTGGAAATCAATGTACCAATACCAACTTTGGGATCATATTTCTTAGCAAAAGCTATGATAACTGCAAAATAAGGCATTAGTGGTGTAATGATATTTGTTACAGAGTCTCCAATACGATAAGCCATTTGAGTTAACTCTGGAGCATAACCCAACTCCATAAACATGGGTACAAATACCGGTGCCATAATGGCCCACTTAGCCGAAGCACTTCCTACAAAAATATTGATAAAGCCTGCAACCAACACAAAAGCCACTAACAACGGTACTCCAGTAAAGTCAATAGCCTGTAAGAAATCAGCACCAGTTATAGCCAAAATGGTACCTATCTCAGACCATTCAAAGTAACTTACAAACTGGGCCGCAGCAAAAGCTAAAGCTACATATCCACCCATATCTGACATGGCTTCTGACATAAATTTAGCTATATCACTACTATTTTTAACAGTTTTAGCCGCATAGCCATAAGCAATACCAGGTAAAATAAATAGAACCATAATGATCGGAACAATTCCCATCATTAAAGGTGCTTCCATGGAAGTCAACTGACCTTCGGCATCTCTTAAAACTCCATCTGCCGGGACAGTCATGACCAGAAGTAAACCGATCAAAATAATCAAAGTAATTACTGCAGCTTTAATACCGCGTTTTTCATCTTGGTTTAGTTGTTCCAATTCTTCTCTATATTCACCAGTATATTCTCCAAATCTAGGTGCTACAACCTTTTCTGTAACCACAGAACCTACTAAAGCAACTATAAAGGCAGAAACTATCATGAAATACAAGTTAACAGTCGGAGCTACAGGATAATTATCAACCCACATTTCCGCAGCTTCTTGTGTTAAACCTGCTAACATTGGGTCCAAACTGCTAATAATTAAATTAGCACTGAATCCCCCGGATACACCGGCAAAGGCCGCTGCTAGTCCTACCATAGGATGGCGGCCTTTAGCAGCGAAAATTATGGCTCCCAAGGGAACTAATACAACATAACCAGCATCTGAAGCCACATTTGAAAGAATACCTGCAAAAACCACGGCAAAAGTCAACAGTTTGACTGGAGCAGATAAAATCAATGATTTTAGTACAGAAGTAATGAGTCCGGATTTTTCAGCCACTCCTACTCCCAGCATAGCAACGAGGACTACGCCTAAGGGGGCAAATTCTGTAAAGTTATCTACAGCTTCTGATACTATACGCTGTATCCCTTCTCTAGACATCAAATTGAATGCTTCAACAGTTTCTCCGTCTGCCGGATGTTCTACTGCTACATCAGCTACCGAAACCAGACCGGAAGCAACAATTGTCAAACCGGCCAAAATAAAAAACAAAATAATAGGATGAGGCAGCTTATTACCTACTCTTTCAATAAAGTTTAGAACTCCACCAGAAACCCCTTGATTATCAGGGTTCAAGTTTGGATCTGGAGTAGGTCCGTTAGTACCTGACATTTACATGATTCCCCCTTTGTTAAAATTTAAAAACCCCTAATTGTAATTAAAACAGGGGTTTGTCTTTGTGTCAAGTATTAATTTATGTTTTTGTCCTTTACCAGAGTACAGTTTTAAAGTAGTAAGTTTTACTGCTTTACATTGATATGATTCATAGCTTCGGTTATCCCATCGGTACAGAACAGCTCTACACCTTTTACTAGATCCGATAATTTTTGATTAACTGTTTTCATTTCTTGTTTAGAAAAGTCTTGTAACACATATTTAGCTGGTTCTTCTTCCTCTTCAGGACGTCCAATGCCAAACCGAAGTCTGGAAAATTCTTTGGTTCCAATATTGGTAACTATAGATTTCAAACCATTATGGCCTCCTGTACCACCCTTAGGTCGCATTTTAATTTGTCCCAAAGATAAGTCAAGGTCATCATGAATAACCAGTAAATTTTCTTCATCAATATCTAAATAGTCCATCCACAATTTAATGGCATGGCCGCTCCTATTCATAAATGTTAACGGTTTTATTAACAAAACTTTTTCGTTAGATAATCTTATTTCTTCCCACATAGATTGAAATTTGAGTTTAGTAACAGGAAGATCGTACTGCTCACCCAAATAATCTATGGCCATAAATCCAATATTATGTCTATTACTGCTATACTTTTTCCCAGGGTTTCCAAGTCCAGCTATTAGTTTCATTAATAGACCTCCCTATTTTCCCTTGGCTGTTTTACAGTTGAATTTTTATAACTACAAAATAATACAAACAAAAGGGCGCATGTGTTGTATGCGCCCAATATCCGGGTTTTACTATTATTCTGATTCTTCTTGTTCTTCTTCTGTTTCTTCTTCACCTTCTTCTAATTCTTCTTCCTCTTCAGTCTCTTCTGTAGGCTCTTCTTCAGGAGCTACAACTGACATAACTGTCTCTTCAGGTTCTGTAACAAGCTCAGAACCTTCAGGTAGTGGGAGGTCACCGGCATTTACACTTTCATTTATGTCTATATGACTTACATCAATTTCTATGGCATCAGGGATCTGTGTAGGTAAACATTCAATTTCCACTTCTCTAAGCTGATACTGGGAAATACCTCCGTTTTCTTCCCCCACAGGTTCTCCCACAATGTTTAATGGCACGCTTACTTGTAATGTTTCTTTTAAATTAATAGC
>CAZKUS010000056.1:0-5614 GCA_964556025.1 uncultured Clostridia bacterium
TAATTATTTAAATTAGATTTTCCATATGATGAACTAACAAACCAGCATAATTAGTTCAGTTGTTGATAGCTGAACTCTTCGATTGAACGAGTTCAGCTATCTAAATTCAACTTTAACACAGCCAATTAAAAATACCGGTAGGTTGCTCTTAACCCACCGGCGCCATAGGTCGATCTTATCCTCCATGCTGTTCACGTTCTCCTTGTTATTCGCGTTTCACAAGTTTTATATATTTTTTAATCATTCATTTTGTTCGTGCTGTTCTTGTTCGTCTTTGTTTTTTTCTTCTAAATCTTCCAATCGTTTATTTATATCCTTAAGATATTTTTCTAGCATCTTGGCTTCGTTTTGTAAAGCTTCTTTTTCATACTCGCGTTGGTATTGATCCGAATAAGGTGCAAGGTGGTTGCGATAATCTACTGGTTCAGAGTCTTTTCCTTCAGTATGCCAATCCGATCTAGATCTTGAGCCATAACCAGGTCTAGCCCACCCTGGCAATCCTGTTTCATAATACATATGTCTATGTCCTCGTCTTCGATATCCCATAGTTCTGACACCTCCAAAGCGCTGTTTCACAAACCCAGGTCTTCTCAGACCGGCACAATACCCTGCGCCTTTTCCTGTAATAGTTCCAAATCCCATTGGTCCAGTTCCGTCACCTCTAGGCATTTTCAAGCCACTCCTTTTTAATAATTTTTGAATCAATCAAGTTTATAACATATGCCAATAATTGCTTAAAAAAATTCCTTTTAGCATTCACTATTTTTAGATAAGACGCTGTTATACTCTGTTGTTGATAGCAATTAAACTTCAACTGATCCTTTAGATAAGACGCTGTTACAGTTCAGATAAAGATTATCTAAATTAACTAGTTCTCACACAGAATTACAAGTTTAAGTGTTGATTTTTGGCATATGTCAATTATATTTTAGCAATGTTTTTGTCATATGTCAAATACAACTTTAACTCCAAATCAATTTATAAGAGCCTTGATTATTGATAGTACGTCTTAAAAGTTGGCTGTCTTAAAGTTGAATTTTTGTGAATTTTCCAACAAATTGAATCACAAAATTGGCAGGGGAGACAGGACTCGAACCCGCAACCTTCGGCTTTGGAGGCCGCTGCTCTGCCAAATTGAGCTACTCCCCTACCTTACTCGCACTATGCATTCACTATTTAGACACTGAGTTCACGAAATCCAGTGAGTTGAGTATTTGACATTTAATTACCACACTCACCCCAATGCCATTGCTAAAGAATATAATAACATACATTTGCCTTTTTTCCAATAGTTTATTTAAATTTTGTAGCTAATTTCACTTCTATTTTAATTTAGGCATTGTTATATTCTATGGTTCTTTTGTCTTATCAATTGATTAGTTGTTTTTAATGGAAAACCCTGACATAAGATAAAGGGTTTTTACTGATGGTAAGTTTTTTAATGATTTGAAATAATAAAGTACAAATATTGAATTAGTTACGTATTGCCGGGGATACTAAGGTGGTACCAGAAAATAAGGGTGGTAGTATAAATATAAACACAACAGGATTTGGTGTCTTTCCAGTTGACGAAAAGGATCGAAGTTTCGGAATTGCTAGGCGTAGATCCTATGTACTTGGCTTCTGAAGGAAGAGTGATTTGTGTCGTTTCTTCAACTGCGGCAGAAAAGATTCTTTCGGCGTGGAAAAAAACACCCCAAGGAAAAAATGCTGCTATTATAGGCGAGATAACCTCAACCTCATCAGAAGAAGATGGCACAGTTTATTTGGCAACGGGCATTGGAGGAACTAGAAAACTTGAGCATCACAGTGGTGAACCTTTGCCGAGAATTTGCTGATAGGATTACAAAAATATACAAAAAATATTCGGTATTATTAAGTTACTTAATAATACCGAATAATTCATGTGGCATATTTAGCCATGCCACTCAAGATAGTTACAGTTCAGAGAAGTTGGCGAGAGATTTCTTTAGATATCTCTTTTTCTTTAGGTGTTTTGTTGCGTTTGCTTAACAATACCAGTTCTTGTTTCCTTTTTTGGGATTGCTGCACTTTCCTGCCACGATTAATAGATTTTAACTTTAAATTGATCATCTCTATTACCCCCTTTTCTTTAGAAAATATTAAAGCCAAATAAAAAATATTCTGATAAATTAACCATAAAAAATCAACCTACAAGACTATTATTTGGCTTTTGTAGGTGCTTCCATCCAAAGCATAAACTTTACATTTAGTTCTGTCAAGCATTTTTTTAATAATATTTTTAATAATATGAAAAAACTAGTCCAATGTTTCTATAAATGTCTTCCATTTAACACAGAAAAATCCTATTCCGATTCGGGAATTGCGGTTAAACACTAAAAAATGCCGGGTCTGGAATTGGATACAAATCAATAATACGTATCCCTCTAAGTCCATAACCCGGCCTTACAAATAATTATATCCTTAAAACTACTGTAGTTGTGTACAGTTCAGCAATTTAATTAATATTTATATTCCAGTGGATTTTACTATTCCTTAAATACATTTTGTAGTTCTTCCCTGGTAATATCGAAACTAGCTCCCGAGTCGGGATTTTCTTCTTCTCGGAAAAACTGAGGCAGATCATCTTTACTGGTATTTATACCAGCATCACTGTTAAATTGGCGTTCTCGTTTTAGTACCTGATGCCCTCATTGTAGCAAGTCGGATTCGGAAATATCCAAATCCAATCTGGCATTTATCAGGTCTACTATCAGACTTCTCCTTTTACCTATGGAAGGAGCTAAAAAAGCACACATTCCCAAAGTATCCAGTGCAGCTATAAAGGGCTGCAAATTTTTAGATGCCTCTACCTGGCCTTCTTTACTAGAATGTTTGAGCGGTGCCCGCACTGTGTTTCCTGCCGTATGATCGGCTCCCATGGGACTGGTAGCGTAAGTCACCCCAAGCCCTTTGATACTTCTAGGATCATAAGCAGGGAGACCTTGTCCTTTAACTGCTGGAATGCGTTTTGCACCCAACACGTTTCCAAGGATTTTGGTTCCTGAAGCGATCAATCTACCTAGCAAAGTGTTTTCTTCAATTTCGTTTAGCATGTCCATAACACTTTCAAAATCTCCAAAATCACACAACCCTTGTTCCATGGCCACACCCATTGCGCCACCAAACTCTATGGTATCCACGCCTACATCATTGCATTTCCAGTTGATGCGGGCAATTTCATCTAAAGATTCGATACCCAGATTAGAACCCACTAAGCCAATAGTTTCATATTCTAGAGGAGCAACTAGTTTATTCCCCTGTTCATCGGGAAATACATTGGAGCATCTAATCACACATGTGTCCATACAACTGTGCGTAGTCGTTCCTTCCCCACCTCGATTCACAATTTCATCGTGCATTTTCTGCCCGGATATCTCATCACTGCCCTCAAAACTTCCCCTAGAAAAGTTTTTGGTGGGTAAGGCCCCCAAGCCATCAGTCACTTTCACTAAAGCTGAAGTTCCGTACTTGCGGTAATTAGCTGTGGCTTCAGTGCCCGCCACAATTCGCGCAAAGTCTTTAGTCAGTTCTTGATAATGTTCACTGCTGGTGACTTGACTTTCAGCCTGGCTAGAATCATCTATAACAATGGCTTTGATCCCTTTCATGCCCATCACAGCACCCATGCCGCCTCTGCCATTGACACGGCTGGGGTTGTAATCGCCATCAGTGTTGGATACACAGGCAGACAGCATGCCCTGTTCACCTGCAGGACCTATTGTGATAGCTCCTGCTCCAGTATATTTTTCTCGCAGTTTCCGGGCAATCTCGTAATTACCTAGCCCAGAGAATTCATCTGCCTGTTCAAAAGACACACCTTGGTGATCTACAACCATGATATACTGCTCATCACTTGTTCTACCTTCTAAGACTAATCCTCGATAGCCAAGACGCGCCAATCTATCAGCACTGGTCCCTCCGGCATTACTCTCTTTAATTCCTCCGGTTAAAGGGCTTTTCGCACCTATTGACAATCTACCGCTGCTGGTAAGTTTAGTCCCAGCAAATACACCTCCGGCTATAACAAGTTTATTGTCTCCATATAGCGGGTCTACTGCCGGGTCTACTTCTTCAGTAAGAATTTTGGCAATCAGACCTCGACCACCCAACAATGCATCTTCTCCTGTTAATTCTTGTTCACTAACATCGCCACCAGTCAGATCAACCCGCAATAATTTCATACATCGATTCCTCCTAAATTTACTTTAACAATCGCTCAAATTCTGATTTATCAAAGCCAACTACGTATTCGTCTACGATTTTGGCTATAGGTACTACCATTTGTCCGGTTTCTTCTACCATTCTTTTTCTAGCTTCATCATCGCTGGCAATATCGTATTCTTCATACTTAACGCCTTTAGCGTTCAAATACTCCTTGACCTGCTGGCAAGCAGGACAGGTCGGTGTAGTAAACAATTCAATTTGTTCGGACATATTAAAACCTCCTTATTATTTAGGCTTGTTAAAGTTGAGTGTTGATAGCTGAACTCTTCGATTGAAGGAATTTTTTGATCAGGTTGGTTTAATTCTACTGTTTGGGAACACTTCGCTGATACTAATTACATAATAACACAGATGTAGAAATGGCGAAATATTGAGATTTTTAGATGTATCAAAAAAGCATCTAGAGTTGGATTAAAATTTTATTGCTATCAACAATAAAATATAATAGCGCCTAAACAAAATAAGTGACTTCCCCTCTGGGAAAAAGTCTAGTAATCTCTTCACGGAAAAATCCCTCTATCTCTTCCATCTCCTGTTTGGGATATATGTATTTACCGTAGCCAAATTGACCGTATTTAAATTTTCTTTCCGATTCTTCCATAGGTAAACCGTGATGAGGAAAAACTTCTTCAATATTGGATTTTGCTCTTACGGTAAAGCGGTGAGAAATCAATTCAAAGGGTATAATAATATTAGCAGGTAGTTCTTCGGCCAATTTTTCCAAGAGCTCAGTGTACGCCTTTTTATAATCGGGGAACATCAAAATAGGGGCAATGATAAATCCCAAGGGATAGCCAGCCCTGTAAACCTTACCAGCAGCTTCAATACGCTGTGACAAACCTGCAGTTCCTTGCTCATAGTCATCTATTACTTGTTCTGCATTCAAACTAAATCTTATCGTTGTTTTACCACCGTGATCCAATTCTAACAGAGACTCTACATTGGAAAATTTCGTCACAAATCTAAAACGGCCTAATTCTTTCTGTGCAAAAAAATTGATGCTAGCAGCTAAGTTACCTGTTAGGTCTTCTACAGGCAGTGGATCTGAAGTTGCAGCTCCCTCGAAGACAGTTTCTTCTGGTGCTCTCTCTTCAATGTATTTGCGAGCTTTTGACAGTATATCATCGATATTGACATAGACGCGCAGATATGGTTTGTTGCCCAGCGTTGTATTTAAGTAGCAGTATTTACAAAGGCCAGGACAACTTGTCGCCAGAGGCAGCTGATAATGGGCTGAAGGTTTACAGGTTTGAAAGTCTTTAGATTTTCGAATACCAACTACCAGTGATTTTTTTGCTTCCATGTAGCCTTCTCTACGGTCTTTACCCGGAATTCCCGTAATGCGCTGATGTGTTTTAATTATTTC
>CAZKUS010000056.1:5714-10274 GCA_964556025.1 uncultured Clostridia bacterium
CTCTACGGTCTTTACCCGGAATTCCCGTAATGCGCTGATGTGTTTTAATTATTTCTACAGGTACTCCCTGCTTATCATAGAACTCTTTTATCCTTTCACCGGCAGTGTATTCCAAAGCCCCTTTTTCAATAAAAACGCGTTTAGGCTTGAACAGGTCAATCACCTCCAATTGCTGCTTCGCACTACCAATTAGTGTTTTCTGTTTTTGAATTAATATGATAACAAGAAGCAGATGAGGTGAAGTTGGATGTTGAAAGCAATAAAGTTATTGATCGAACGAATTATGCAAGTTTGATAATACATCTAAACGAGCAAACAGTCGAATTATGGCCAAATAACAGGAAGTTATTTTCTGATCTTGCTCATGAATGAGCAGTAGATCAAGAAGCCTTAATTCGACTGTTTGGAAGTTTAAGATGCATGAAAATCAATTACAGCTATTTAATTTTCATCATATTCCGTAACTTCCCATTCGTGTACATTCCAATTGAAAGCCTGCCAGGTCGATGGTTCAAAATTTTCCACTCTGTTATTAGATGACCACAAGTCTTTACCACTGTGTACAAATATATATGGTAGGTCTTCATTGAATACTCTAGCCAAATCTTTATAAATTTCTTCTCTCTTATCTTGATCGAATTCTTCTAATCCTTCTTCCATTAGTTCTTCGGCCTCTTCATTATGATATTCTCCAGTATTAAACTCGCCATAATCTGAGTAGTCAACACTGAAATAGCTGCTCGGATCAGGGTCACTACCTAAGCTCCAACCCATATTCCACAGATCGAAATCACCTCTATTATCATCTAATCTGGTCACTAAAGTATTGAACTCATAAAGCTCTACATCCAGGTCAATTCCTATCTCAGGCCATTGTTCTAAAGCTAATGTGGTTATATGTTCAGACCACTCATCATCAGCTTGAGTATCCCAACTGACTTCTAACCTGTCACCGTCTTCATTGTACCTGTACTCTTCATCTTCGTCCCATTCATATCCCGCTTTATCTAGAAGTTCATTGGCTTTATCCGGATCAAATTCATAATAGTTCAAATCTTCATCAGGATATACCCAGCTTACCGGTGAAAATGGTGCACCGATAGGTTGCGCCAGTTCTTCACCGTACATTCCCTCAATAAAAGCGTCAATATCAAGCGCATACGCCAATGCTTGTCTCACTTTTCGATTTTCCATGTGTTTATTAGGTTCTCCATCTACATTGTGCTGAATTCCAATGTATTCGTAAGAATTTCCCAAAAATGTAATAGTCTCTTGATGATCTATCTGTTCCAACAATTCATGATTTTCAGGAGTAGATCCAACACGAACAATATCTGCTTCACCTGTCTCAACAGCAGGTATTTGTTGCTCTGATTCCAGCTCTTCATAAATGATTCTATCTACTTGTGGTTCTCCATGATAATAGTCGTCAAAAGCTGTTAAAATAGCATGTTCATCGGGGCGGTACTCGTCCAACTCGAAAGGGCCACTCCCCATGGGGTCTTCTGTCAGGTCATGAATCTCATCATAATCATCAAATTCATAATAATGTTTAGGCATTACGTAAACCGAATAATCATAAATATCACCCGCATCAGGCTCTTGTGATTCTATTTTAATTGTGTGATCATCCTCAATCGTAATCCCTTCTAATTCATCAGTTTCTCCATCAATATATTCGTCCACACCTACTATATTATCTGACCAATTAGCCCTGGGACCATCATAATCGGGATGAGCTGTTACCTCGAAAGTGAACTCCACATCATCTGCAGTAACTTCTTCACCATCGTGAAATTCTACTCCTTCTCTTAGATGAAATACATATTCCAAACCATCATCACTTATTTCATAATCTTCTGCTAAAGACCTTTGATCTGTAGTTATTTCTCCTGATTCATCTATAGTCAGTAAAGAATCAAAAATCATTCCCATTACTCTACCATCATGTAGAGTACTTTGTAACGGAGGGTTAAACACTCCATCAAGAGGCTGACCTCCTATCACTAATTCATCAGGTCTTTCTGCTGCGGGATTATCAACAGCTGTTTCACTTTCTTGTTCTTCTTTCTCTCCTTCTTCCTTTTCCTCTGCTACTTCTTCCGGTGGTGCACAACCGAAACTCACTAACACAATCAACACTAACATTAAAACTAATAAACTCAGTTTTTTCATAATTGACCCCCTAGTCGATTAATAATAATTTGTTTACATTTTTTAGTATATTCATGATTTTGAATCAATCACCTCCATATTGAAATGGTTCTTGAAAGCGCTTTCAAGTTCATATAAAAATACTTAGCTAAATCTGAATGTTGATAGCAATAAAATTATTGATCGAACAATACCTACAAATGTTTTACAGATCCGCGTTCAATAAGATCGGGCTCCAACAGTTTATTTTCATAAGTAGTTAGTCTTTCAGTCATGAGTTCAAACAACATCTTTGCAGACTCTTGCCCCATGTAATAACCCGATACATAGATGCTAGTTATGGGCGGATATATTCTATTAGCCTCATCTTGCGCATATTCAATACAGATAATCGAAATATCATGAGGTATTTGATATCCTAATTGTTGTGCCGCTTCAGCTATTCTTCTGGCATAGTAAACACTATCCACATAAAAGGCAGTAAAACATTGGCTTTTTAGCACTTCACAAATCTTTTTAAAGAAATTTTGCCTGTAATTTGCTCCATTTAAAACATTAAAATCATCGGAATAAGGTAATCCATAAAAATCACAGGCTTTAGCTATTGAAGTTAGCTTATTTTTCCTATGCTCTAATTTATCTCCAAAATAGATAACTCCTATATTCTCATGTCCATAGTTATATAAATATTTTAATGCCAATCTATCATAGTAATGTAAATCAAAGTTCCAACTACACACTTTTTCATCTACTTGTTGATGAGCATCGCCTATTAAAACTACTGGGAAATCATTTGCCCCTACCTTGTGAAAATGACCGTCATTATGAACTTTTGATTTCATAGCAATAAACCCATCGATTTTTTTACCGTATATCATCTTCACATACGCTGGCTCATCATCTACGGAACTATCATTCAATATCATTAAATTGTAATCATACTTTGACAGCTCTGCTTGAATACCGGTTAAAAAATCCAGAGTATAGCTATCAGGAAAACTAAGATCGTCAAACCTGGGCAATAAAGCGCCAATAGTTTTAAAATTGTGTAATGCCAGACCTGATGCGTTTAGGTTAGGATAATAATCTAGTTTTTCCATGGCTTGCAAAACTTTTTCCCTAGTTTTCAGTTGTACCTGTGTACTATTGTTTAAAACCCTAGAAACAGTAGTAATAGATACTCCGGCTAATTCAGCCACATCGTAAATATTAGCTTTCATTACAACTCCCCTTTGAGCTAAATGAAAGTTTCGAAAGCGCTTTCATTTTATGATTTTAAAGTATTATTCTATAATATTAAAAAAAATCCTTCTATAAATTTATAATTTTTTTTAATAATATTATATGATTTTCTGTAAATTAAGACGCTGTTATATTCTGTTGTTAATAGCTAAACTCTTCAATTGAACAAATTTTGTGTACCAGGGTTGATAGTACATCTTAACGATCCAAACCATAGGATTAAAGTCAAATAAAAAACAGCTGGTTTGAAAGTCATATGGAACTTTCAAGCCAGCTGTTATAAAAAGATTTTCGTTTTAATTTTAGCTGTTTTTACCGATATACGCAGCTAAATCAATAACTCTGAGTGCATAAGCCCACTCGTTATCATACCAAGCTACAGCTTTTACCATATTATCTTGAACAACCATGGTAGAAATACCGTCTACTACAGCAGATTGGGTTGAACCTTTATAATCCATGGATACCAAAGGTTCTTCATTGTATCCCATAATACCTTCTAATTCTCCTTGACTGGCCTCTTTAAACTTCTCGTTTACTTCTTCTCTGGTCACTTTGTCAGTATTGACAGTACAAGTTAGATCTACAATACTCACTGTAGGTGTAGGTACTCTCATGGCAAAACCATCGATCTTGCCGTCTAAGTGAGGTAGTACCAATGATACGGCTTTAGCTGCGCCAGTAGTGGTAGGAATGATATTTTCCCCAGCAGCTCTAGCCCTTCTCAAGTCTTTGTGAGGCAGATCAAGAATTTGCTGATCATTAGTGTAAGAGTGAACAGTAGTCATTTGTGCTTTCTCGATACCGAATTCATCGTCAAGAACTTTTACTACCGGTGCTACACAGTTAGTAGTACAACTGGCATTAGAAATAATCCTGTGCTCTTCTGGGTTATAGTCATCTTCGTTTACACCCAACACTATAGTGATATCTTCATTTTTAGCCGGTGCAGTAATAATTACTCGATCGGCTCCAGCATCCAAGTGTTTCTTAGCACTTTCACGATCTTTAAAAATACCTGTGGCTTCCAAAACTATGTCTACATCCAATTCACCCCAAGGAAGCTTTTCAGGTTCTTTTTCCTGCAGCATCTTGATTCGACTGTCATTTACAACTAAATCTTCATTTTCAACTTTCACTTCTCCTGGAAAAGCTCCGTAAACT
>CAZKUS010000057.1:0-10250 GCA_964556025.1 uncultured Clostridia bacterium
ACCTAGGCATGAAGAGATTATTCAAGATATTAAAGAAGCAGGAGCTAGAATCAAAATAATTAGTGACGGTGATGTGTCAGCGGCAATTGCCACTGCCATACCTGATTCAGGTATTGATGTACTATTAGGAGTTGGTGGTGCACCTGAAGGTGTCATTGCCGCTACTGCACTGGAATGCCTAGAAGGTGAAATGCAATCTCGCTTAAAGCCGAAAGCCGGAGAACAGGTAGAGAGAGTTAAAGATATGGGGGTTGAAGACCCGGATAAACTGCTCCACATGTATGACTTGGTCAATGGGGAAGATGCTATGTTTGCTGTTACTGGCATTACTGACGGAGATTTACTCAGAGGAATTAGATATGAAGCTGATAAACAAGCTAGGTCCCATAGCTTGGTGATGAGAGCCAAGACGGGAACCATTAGATTTGTTGAAGCAATTCATAAATTAGATAAAAAACCCGATTATTATTTTGAGCTCTAATAACTATTTATTTATGACTAAAACTCCCCGGTCTAACATTTATTAGATAGATCGGGGTATTATCCCCTCGCTGTTTTTTGCAACTTTCAGTCAACTTTAGTTCCCTTCAATCTGATAACTTTTGTTAACCTTCCTAGAATCACTAGATCTACTAACTGTAATGTTCTCGATACTTATTAACTTGCTATTACATATAGTATCAATTATTATGGTAAAACAAATTTGATGGAGTTGACTTGAAGTAGTCGTCACACACTCTCGTGATTGTAGTCATAAGATGTGCATGTGTAGCTATACTATTATTAATGTCTGAATAAAATGTATTATTAGTTTAGACTTTTGTTGTAATATAAGATACTAATTAAATGATTGTCATTTAGAGGAGGTTGGTTAAGAATTGGATATAAAAGATCTAGAAACAAAAACAGTTGCGGAACTTCATGATCTGGCAAAAAAGTACGGAGTTAAAAATTACACTAGATTAAAAAAGAAAGACTTAGTGTTAAAGATTGTTGAAAGTGATACTCAAAAAGACGGTTATGATTTTTCCAAAGGAGTTTTAGAAACAATGCCAGATGGTTATGGTTTTTTAAGACCTGATGGCTATACTCCCAGTATCAATGACATATATATATCGGCATCACAGATTAAAAGATTTGGCTTGAAGACTGGTGATCTAGTTTCAGGGAAAGTACGTCCCCCAAAAGACAGTGAACGTTATATGGCTTTGTTGCATGTAGAAGCTGTAAATTCAAGGCCTCCGGAAGAAGCTAAAACTAGAAAAGATTTTTCTTCACTAACCCCGATTCATCCCAATCAACCTTTTCAGTTAGAACTCCGTCAGGAGATGTTAGCTCCTAGAATGATAGATCTTTTTTCACCTATTGGTCGTGGCCAGAGAGGCATGATAGTTAGCCCACCTAAAGCGGGTAAAACAGTGCTGCTCAAACAACTCGCCAATTGTATTGCTGAAAATCACCCAGAAACTGATATCATTATTCTATTGATAGACGAACGCCCGGAAGAAGTTACGGATATTGAGCGGTCTGTAGATGCCCAGGTTGTTAGTTCAACTTTTGATAATTACCCTGAAAACCATGTTAAGTTGGCTGAATTAGTAATGAAAAGAGTTGAGCGGATGGTTGAATATAAAAAAGATGTAGTTGTATTACTTGACTCTATGACCCGGTTAGCCAGAGCGTATAATTTGGTGATTCCTCCCAGCGGAAGAACCCTCTCCGGTGGTATAGACCCTTCGGCTCTACATAAACCCAAGAAGTTTTTTGGTGCAGCTAGAAACATTGAAGAAGGAGGTAGCTTAACCATACTATCTACTGCTTTAGTTGAAACTGGGAGTCGTATGGACGATGTTATTTATGAAGAGTTTAAAGGTACAGGAAATATGGAACTTCATTTGAGCAGAAAGTTGGCAGATCGCAGAATTTTCCCAGCTATTGACATATCTAAATCGGGGACTAGGAGAGAAGACTTATTACATGATAAAAATCATTTAGAACTCATCTGGACTTTAAGACGAGCCATGACTGATGCGAGTACTGAAGAATTTGTTGAGACAGTGGGAGAGAAACTAAAAACCACTTCTGATAATAGTGAGTTTTTGAAAAATCTTCATCATATGTGATGACAGGTGAATAATAGCAGGGAAATAGTGTTGAAGTTAGATATAACTTGTGTTATGATAATGGTTGCGAATTTAAACTTAAAAGTTTATAATAGATTTTACACGAGTGAGGTGAAATATTATGAGACAAAACATTCATCCTGAATACAAAAAAGCTAAAGTTGTTTGTGCCTGTGGAAATAACTTTGAAACAGGTTCCACTAAAGATGAACTGAAAGTGGAGATTTGCTCTAATTGTCATCCATTTTTCACAGGTAAGCAAAAATTAGTAGATAGTGGCGGCCGAGTAGAGAAATTTAAGAGAAAGTACGGCCTTGAATAAACTATTCAGGATAGGACTTGTGAGCAGCAGGGCGATACAGCTCTGCTCTTTTTGTAGGAGGGTACCATCATGAACAGAAACGAGCATATCGGAGGACAGGCAGTCATAGAAGGTGTGATGATGCGCTCTAAAGGCAAATTGTCTGTGGCAGTACGCCAGTCTGAAGAAAATATATCAATCAAATGTCAGCCGATTATGTCTTTGGCAGAGCGGTTTAAATTTTTTAAATTTCCTATCCTGCGAGGGATGGTAGCGTTTTTTGAATCTCTGGTATTGGGAGTTAAAACTCTGACATACTCGGCTAATCAGGTGTTGGAAGAAGAGGAAGAAGAATTAACTGATATGCAGTTGTTTTTGACAATTGCTGCTTCTTTACTTTTTGGGATTAGCCTATTTTTCTTGCTACCCACTTTTTTAATGGGACTTTTAAGAGGTCCACTAGAAATTCCTTTGTTTATAAATTTAGGTGAAGGAATAATTAGGATCAGTATTTTTTTGGGATATGTGCTAATCATATCCAGAATGAAGGATATACAAAGGGTTTTTCAATATCACGGTGCGGAACACAAAGTTATCCATAGCTATGAATCTGGTGAAGAGCTGACTATTGATAATGCAAAAAAGCATACCACCCTGCATCCCCGTTGTGGAACCAGTTTTTTATTAATTGTAATGCTCACTAGTATTATTTTGTTTTCCTTTTTTGGTTGGCCTAATTTATTAATGAGATTTGCCATTCGACTGGCTATTTTGCCATTGGTGGCAGGCATCTCTTATGAAATTATTCGCCTGGCAGGAAAGAGCAATAATTCTCTGACTCGATTGATATCGATCCCCGGTTTGTTTTTACAAAAATTCACAACTAGGGAACCTGACAATGATCAAATTGAAGTTGCCCTTACTGCTTTGACTAGTTTAACAGGTGAAGGTGAAGAAAGAGAGGTGAACCCATGTTAGAAAAACTCGAAACTATAGAAGAACGTTATCAAGAGTTGGAACAGCTAATGTCAGATCCGGAAGTTATTGAAGATCCGGAAAAATTAAAGGAGTACTCTAAAGAGCATGCTTCTTTGGAAGACCTTGTACAAACTTACCGCAAATACAAGCAGATAACTGAAGAATTACAAGAGGCAAAAGAAATGTTAGAGGAAAATGATGACCAAGATATGGATGAGTTTTTAAAAGAAGAGATACCGAGACTAGAATCACAAAGTGATGAGCTATATGAAAATCTTAAATTCTTACTAATTCCCAAAGACCCCAATGATGAAAAGAACGTATTTGTAGAAATAAGAGCCGGAGCCGGTGGTGATGAAGCCGCGCTGTTCGCTGGCGATCTATATAGAATGTATACCAGATATGGTGAGAAAATGAATTGGAAAACTGAAATTATGAACAGCCACGAAAAAGATATGGGTGGCTTTAAAGAAATTACGTTTATGATTAAAGGGAAGAATGCTTATTCTCGGTTGAAATTCGAAAGTGGTGTCCACAGGGTACAAAGAGTGCCTTCCACAGAATCTTCGGGACGAATTCACACTTCTACAGCTACGGTAGCGGTTTTGCCTGAAGCCGAGGATGTGGAGATTGAGATAGATCAAAATGATCTCAGAATTGACACATTTTGTGCTACAGGCCCTGGAGGTCAAAGCGTAAATACCACTCAATCTGCAGTCCGAATTACTCATGAACCTACAGGTACGGTGGTTAGCTGTCAGGATGAAAAATCTCAGCATAAAAATAGAGATAAGGCTATGAGAGTTTTAAGAGCTCGAATCTATGATATGTATTTGGAAGAACAAAAACAAAATGAGGCCGAGGAACGTAAAAGTCAAGTTGGTAGTGGAGATCGTAGTGAACGTATCAGAACTTACAACTTCCCTCAAGGGAGGATAACAGATCACAGGATTAATCTAACTGTTCATAAATTAGAACAAGTCATGGAAGGCGAGTTGGATGAGTTGATCGATGGGCTGATAACTACTGAACACGCTGAACATTTGAAACAAATGGGGGCTTAAAGATATACCAATGTCTATACTAGATTCGTTCCATCAAAGATTATATTTATAAACATGTAACTTTGATATAGCATAAATTAATACTAGTAACCACTGGTATTAATTGCTCAGTATTCATTTTAACTTGAGAGTAATTTACAAAGGTGTTGATTGTATGAATGAATGTGATTGGATTATGAGTGAAAATGATAATAACAGCAATGCTAATAAAATTTGCACAGTATTAGAGGCCCGTAAATGGGCCTCTAATTATTTAACTACTTGTAAATTAGAAAACCCGATTAAAGAAAGTGACTTTCTCCTGTCTTATGTATTGGATGTGGACCGCAGCCAGTTATTGGCATATCCCGAACGAGAATTGCCTGTTCCATTGGCAGAGCGGTTTTACCGATTGATAGTTTCTAGAGGTAAAGGTCAACCTTTAGCGTATTTGACCAATCAAAAAGAATTTATGAGCTTGAATTTTAAAGTTACTGAAGATGTATTGGTTCCCAGACCGGAAACTGAAATTCTAGTAGAAACAGCTTTGAAAATTATTTCTAGAAAGCATAAACTGCTGAATTTAGATGACAGTACTGAATGTGCTAAGTCATTTCGGATTTTGGATTTATGTACTGGGACTGGGAATATCGGACTTTCAATTGGATATTACTGCCGAAATGAGCTGCAAATACCTTTTGAGATAGTTTTGGGGGACATATCGCCTGATGCTTTGCAGGTAGCTGAACATAATGCTTTTAGTTTGGGTTTGTCTTGTTATTGTGATTTTATCCAGACTGATATGTTCGCAAATATATCAAAAAATGACAAATTTGATATTATCACAGTCAACCCGCCTTATGTTTCTAGTGAAGAGTACTGCCAACTATCTCGAGAAGTGAAAAGTGAACCTAAAAGTGCTTTAATAGCTAAAGAAAAAGGTTTGTTCTACTATCGGTTTTTGGCTGAACAGTATCGAAATTACCTTAACACTAAAGGAAGTCTTATTATGGAGATAGGAGCTGAGCAGCAAACTGATGTTGAACGATTATTTGCGGATTCTTGTGAATATATTAAAACCCATAGAGATTTAGCAGGATATCCGAGAGTTATGGTTGTCCAATAAAGTCCCTGGTTTTTAAATTGGGGACTTTATTATTTTGATTTTAGGCGCTGTTATATTCTGTTGTAGATATTAATAACGTATTAATCTCACTTAAGATGCTTAAGTTTGATACATCTAAAACCTCCAAACAGGGGAATTAAGGCACCCTGATCTACTGCTCATCCATGAGCAAGATCAGCAAATAACTTCCTGTTATTTGGCCTTGATTCCCCTGTTTACTCGTTAAGATGTATTGTCAAACCCGCATAATTCGTTCGATTAATATGTTATTGCTATCTACATTCAACTTATAAGCCTAATAATTTTAACCGAACCTCCTGATTAAAAAATGAAAAAACTGGCAATACTCTAATTAGAGGCGCTTTCAAGCCGGCTTAAAGCCCTTTTTATTTACTGATATAAGGGGAGGGTATTGCCATGAAATTACAAAGAGTGACTTTAAGTGGTATCAATACTTATAAATTACCAGTTTTGTCAGCACAAGAAACAGAAGATCTGTTTTCAAAGCTGAAACAGGGAGAAACAAATGCTAAAAAAGAATTGATAAATGGAAATCTGCGACTTGTGCTTAGTGTGATAAATAAGTTTAAAAACCGGGGTGAGAATTTAGATGATTTATTTCAAGTAGGATGTGTAGGGTTAGTAAAGGCAGTAGACAATTTTGATCCCAATCAAAAAGTGAAATTTTCCACCTATGCTGTACCTATGATAACTGGTGAAATAAAGAGATATCTTCGTGATGATAATCCTATGCGAGTGAGTCGTAGTTTAAAATTAAAAGGTCAAGAAGCAGTTAGAATCAAGGAAAAGCTACGCAAAGAAAAACCTCATGAACCCACTGTAGAAGAAGTAGCCCACGAGATGAATCTATCCAGAGAAGAAGTTGTAGAAGCACTCAACTCAGTATCGGAGCCTGTCAGCTTGTACGATCCTGTATATTCTGATAGTACGGATCCGGTATTACTAGTAGATCAATTGGAAGATGAGCGTGAGCAGCTTGATTCTTGGGTGGAAAATTTAACTTTGAAAGAAGCCCTCATTAAACTACCGGAAAAACAGCAAAATATTGTTTCTATGAGGTTTTTTCAAGGAAAAACACAAATGGAAGTTTCTCAAGAATTAGAAATTTCGCAAGCACAAGTTTCTCGTTTGGAAAAATCAGCTTTAAAAATTTTAAAACAGTTGATGGATATTAATTTGCCAATAAATGAAGGGAAGGGGGCTCAGAATAATGTTTGAGCCTAAGAGTAAAAATATTTTACGTATATTTTTATCTTTTTTGGGAGTAGTATTAATAGTTAATATTTTAGTTATGGAAGTGGGAAATTTAGTAGCAGCTTTTAATAACAGTGATTCGGAGAACAGTTATCAAGATTTGTTGAGACTTCATATCAGAGCAAATAGTGATGACCCCAAAGATCAGGAGATCAAAAATAAAGTACGGGACCACGTGGTCACATACCTTAATGATCAAACTTCAGGGCTAGAATCTCGAGAAAAACTTGTAACTTATTTGCGTTCGGAAAAATCGCAACTTGAGGAAGAGTTAGATTTTTATTTAGCTGAATATGATATAGATCAAGATGTAAAAGTGAGTTTAGAAAACCAGGAGTTTCCTACTCGCAGATATCGAAGTAAAATAGTCCCAAACGGAGAGTATCAAGCCCTTAAAGTAAAATTGGAAAATGGTCAAGGTGGAAATTGGTGGTGTGTGTTGTTTCCTCCATTGTGTTATGTTGATTTAGCAGTTGCCAGTGATAATTTAGAAACTGACCAAGAGAAACAAGAATATGGTAAACAAACTAACAAAAAAGCTAAAGAAGATTATCAAGAACAAGATACTCAAGAGAACTTAGAAATAAGATTTGTCATTTGGGAATGGTTACTTGATAAATGTAACATATAAACGAAAGTTTTCCAGACTAAATCACTAAGTAAATCAGTAAGTTGAGATTTTTGGTTTTTGTGGTTGCTAATGCAGGTGAATTAAATTATAATGACGTAGAGTAATAGTCAACTATATGGCAGGGGGTACTCTCGGTGGATCTACTAACACAAGTATTAGTCGGTTTGCTTGGCGGTTTAGGCCTATTTATTTACGGTATGCAGATCATGTCTGAAGGTATGCAAAAAGCCGCCGGCGACAAGCTTAGAAACATTTTAGAGATCTTGACGAAAAACCCCGTGATCGCTATGGTAACGGGGATAATTTTGACAGTATTGGTACAAAGCAGTACTACCAGTACGGTGATGATTGTCAGTTTTGTCAATGCTGGGTTAATGAGCCTGGGACAGGCTGTAGGGACTATTTTTGGCGCTAATATTGGAACTACTATTACAGCACAAGTAATTTCTTTTGATTTAGGCATGTTTGCTCTTCCTGCTATTGCAGTAGGAGTAGCTCTAAATTCATTTGCCAAACGAAGATTGAAGAAATATGTGGGCAGGTCGATTCTAGGCTTCGGGATACTATTTTTAGGGATGACATTGATGAGTGAAGCACTAGAACCATTGAGCGAACATGACCTGTTCCTTTCTATGTTACAGCAGTTTGGTGCCTATCCTGTATTAGGTATACTGGCTGGAGCGGTATTTACTGCTATGGTTCAGAGCAGTAGTGCCGCAACAGGTGTTATTATAGCTTTGACGTTACAAGACTTATTGAATTTCGAGTCAGGGATTGCACTAATTTTAGGGACTAATATCGGCACATGCTCTACAACTATAGTTGCCAGTGTAGGTTCAAATTTGGCTGCAAAACGGACTGCAGCTGCACATATATTATTTAACTCTGTAGGAACATTGATTATTTTGATCATTTTATCTCCATTTTCCGATTTAGTGGCGCAAACAGCAGATACTGTACCTAGACAGGTGGCAAATGCTCATACAGTTTTTAATGTGGGTATGGCTGTGTTATTTTTACCCTTTACTAATAAATTTGTCAATTTAGTTACTAAGTTGATTCCGGGAGAAGAATCGGGTATAGAACAAGGAAGTAAATATCTTGATAAAAGGGTACTGGCTACCCCAAGTGTAGCTATTTCAAATGCCAAAATAGAAGTCATTCGCATGAGTAAATTGGCTCATGAAATGTTTGATGAAGCATATGAAGCATTTTTAGATGGGGACTTTCGTAAAATGAAATTAGTGGAACAGAAAGAAGATGTGGTTGATCAATTAGAAAAAGAAATTTCAACTTACCTTTCCGCCATTTCTTACAGCTCTCTAACTGATAATCAAAGTAAGCAAGTGACAGCCTTATTAAATGCAATTAACGATATTGAGAGAGTCGGTGATCACAGTGAAAACTTGGTAAATCTGACAAAATCCATAATTGAAGATAACTTACCTTTTAGTGATACTGCTATTAAAGAATTGTCTGATTTTCATGATAAGGTCTCTGGAATGTACAATAAAGCTGTAGAGGCCTTTGAAAATGAAGATCACGACAAAGCTCGTGAAGTAGTAGAGTATGATGATGTTGTAGATGATATGGAAAGAATTTTGCGTAAACATCATATGATGCGGCTAAATGAAAAGCGCTGTCATCCTTCTTCAGGAGTGGTTTATCTGGATATTCTTAGCAACTTTGAGCGAATTGGAGATCATTCTACAAATCTGTGTGAAGCGGTACTGGGAAACGATTAACTGGTATATGGCCAGCAAGGACGGGGTGGAAAGGTCATGTCTAAACAAGAGATTTACAAATTATTAAATGACTATAAGGCGAAGTTTCAAGATTACAAATTGACACATCAACGTGAAATAATTTTAAGAGTGTTTATTGAAAATCGTGGTCATCATCTGAGCGCTGAAGAAGTACTCAGATATGCCCAAGATAAAAGTCAGGATATTGGCTTCGCCACTGTGTATCGCACTTTAGATTTGTTAGAGCGTTTAACAATAATAAACAAAGTTAATTTTGGCGATGGCAGAAGTAGATACGAATTGGTGCAAAATGAATCTAGGCACCATCATCACCATTTGGTGTGCTTGAAATGTCAACGAATTATTGAGGTTATGGATTCCCTATTGCATGAATTGGAGGAAAATATAGAACAAGAACAACAGTTTAGTATCTATGATCATAGATTGGAGTTTTATGGTTACTGTAAAGATTGCCGTCAAAAGGAGGGCTGTTAGTGAAATGTCAGCTGTTAGCTGCTAAAATGACCCAATATCTTAAAAATAATGTTTTTTTAAATATAAATAAAGTATTTATCTTTTTAGTTATAATATTTTTTGTACAAGCTATTGTAAGTGATTTTCATGAACTTGAGCCTGTACATTTTAATAATGAAATTTTTGCTCAAGAACAGGAGGAAAAACCGGAACAGAAAGACAATGAGGAAAAAGATTATCAAGATTTAGATGAAAAATATGAAAAAAAGGAAAAAAAAGAAAAACCTCCGGAAAAGCAGTCGCCGGAAACACCTCCTGAAGAAGATGTGATCTATCAAGATGATATGGAAATCTATAGGGGGCGTGTAGTCCATATAGATGATAATTATACTGGCGAAAGTGCCGATGTTTTTTCTCAAACGGAATTAGTCGAGATAGAAATGACATCAGGTCCTTTAGAAGGAGAACATCATGAAGTTGAATATATTATGACAGGTAATCCCCAATACGATCTAGTAGTTGAGCAAATTCAAGTAATTTTGCTGGCAGCGAAT
>CAZKUS010000058.1:0-7745 GCA_964556025.1 uncultured Clostridia bacterium
AAAAATTTAACTAAAGATATATTAGACAAAGATTCAGAACAATTAACTAAAGAAGAAATTAAACAACAGTTGTCAGCATTAACCGAGCAAGAAAGCAAAATACAGGAGCACTTATTCCAATTATCTAGAGAATTACAAGAAAAAGAATCGCAGAAAGATGTTATAGAAAAGAAACTAGAGGAAATAGATTCTGAACTTCAACAATTACAGGGTAATATAAAAACTGAATCAAAAGCTTTTACTTCTATCAAAGACGATATCGCAGAATTATTACAATCCATACAGCAGTTAGGCCCCTTATCCTATTTAGAGCTGCTATTGGCATCTGAAAATCTTGAAGAGTTTTTTACTAGATTGCATATCATACGTGGAATATTAGACGAAAATCAGATCAAACTAGATAATTTGTCGACTCAAAAAGAACAATTGAAGCTAGAGAAACAACAGTTTGATATCCAATATAATGAAAAAAATGAAATAAAGCTGGAAATTTATGAACAAACCCAAAAAATTAATACCAAGAAAGACAAACAAGATAATCTACTATCAAAAGTCTCTGACGAAAAAGATAAATATAGACAACGAATGGAAGGTTTAAATCAGGCTTGGAACCAGGTACAACCTAAATTTGAACAAGCAATGGAAACTCTCCATGAGATTTTAGAAGAACCTCCTTTTCAGGAAGAAAAAGTTGAGTTATCCGGTTCTTTATTTCAACCTTCTGTAATAATAGATGAAAATATTTTTCAACAAGTGATAGATGAAGATGATAGATTATCAGATGTTGAGTTTCAGATTAATTCTGAACAAGTGGATCTAAAATTATCAGATGAGGAAATTTTGATTTCATTTAATCTCACACTCTACGATGATACATCCGTCGAATTGAAACTTGAACAAGGTGAATTTATGGGAATGAACTTACCTGTATCTACTTTAGAAGAAAACATAGATGAAGATAAATTAATTTTAGATTTTGAACCTCTTTTATCAGGTTACACTATCTCTGAATTGACTAAAGAAAAAGGATTTATCGAGTTAGAACTTTCACTGTAAAGTAATATAAGGAGCTGATTTAATGATACAATCTACAAATTTATATCTACAATACTCACAAACTAGAGAATATGCTCTGCAGGATATAAATTTTATTATTGATAGCGGGGAACTTGTTTTCTTTGTGGGTGAAAGCGGTGCTGGAAAAACCAGTCTTACAAGAATACTACTAGCTAGTCAACTTCCTAGTCATGGGTCTATAACTATTGGCGATTTTACAATTGATAGCAACTCTACTTCAAAATCAGTAAAATTGTCTATACGTCAAATGGTTGGAACTGTTTTTCAAGATTTTAGACTATTTTACGGCAGATCTGTCTTAGAGAACATTTATCTAGGTTTAAGGGTGATCGCTCCTCTAACTACAGAGCGTAAGTCTTTTTGTAAAACTTTACTAGAGAAAATAGGTTTAAAACACAAACAGAATCAATTAGTAGATCACCTTTCATTTGGCGAACGGCAAAGAATTGCAATAGCCAGAGCTTTAGCAAGAAAACCTAAATATATTATAGCTGATGAACCAACAGGTAATTTAGATCAAAATACTGCTATTGATATTTTAAAATTACTAGTTAATTTTAAAGATGATAATACTACTTTACTTGTTACTACTCATGCTACACATCTTATGACAGAATTTGATAGAAGAGTTATTGAGCTCCACCAGGGTAAGCTCTTATCTGACAGTGTTTTATCAAAGGGGGAATCCCGTTGAAAATTAAGGATTACGCGTTTTATTGCGTAAATGAATTGATGATTTCCATTAAACACAATCTTTCTTCTCATATTTTTACCATTGTCAGTACTGCCCTAGCATTTACTGTTACTGGATTTATTTTAACCGCTTGGTGGGCCGGGGGAGAAATGATAGAACATATCCAAGATCATGGGGAAATAATGGTATTCCCAGAACAAAATATAGACAATGAAAATGTGAATGAATTACAGGATCAAATTTTTGATTTAGAAGGTGTAGATCAGGTTAGCTATATTGATGAACAGTCTGCAGCTGAACAAATGTCCATAGTTTTAGGAGAAGATGACGAAATTTTAAACTACTACGATAGTTCACCATTTTCCAGTTATCTACAAGTCAACACAACTGGGGATGATATGTCTTTACTCATAGATAATATTTCAGATTTTGATTATGTAGAACACTTGCGTTCTAATCAAGATATACTAAATCAAATTGAAACTATTGCTAGTATAACAGCCTATTTAGGTGGGCTATTTTTAGCATTAGTAGCTGGAATGACTTTGGTTATAACATCTCATATCGTAAGATTAGGACTGATGTCCCGCTATGAGGAGATTATTACTTTAAAGTTATTGGGAGCTACCAATAGATTTATCTCTACTCCTTTTGTGTTAGAAGGTACACTATTAGGTGTTTTAGGAGGAATACTTTCTATCATAATAATTCAAATTGGGATGCCACAAATATATAACATGTTGAACGAGGCACTACCATTTATTCCTTTACCAAATTTAATGGACTTTACGCCTATCCTTAGTCTAAGCTTTCCCTTAGCCGGTGCTTTTTTCGGTAGTATTGGTAGCATTTTCACTCTTGTACAGGCTCGTGATATAAAATAAATTTTATCATATTTACACTTTTAATTATCTTTATCTTGGTAATTCTAGTTTTATTTATAACTGACTACCTATTTATTTATAGAATACTACAGATTATAATTAAGATAGATATTTATTCATCTGTCATTTATATCTAGTTGCTGCTTTATTGTTTTAGCTGTTTTAAAGTTGAATGTTGATAGCTAAACTCTACGATTGAAAGAATTTTGTGTACAAGGGTTGATAGTACATCTTAACGATTTAACAGTAGGATTACTCTATAGTTTCGACAACCTTTTTGAAATAGACAAATATTTTGTTAGGAGGATTCACCATGTTTAGACCAGACTGTGGATGGATTGAAACTATTCACTCATGTGCTATGTTTGCAGGAAAAACCCGAGAACTATTGAGAAGATTAGATCATTTGGGTTGGGCACAAAAAAATTACATACTATTTAAACCTTCAAAAGACAATAGAGAAGATGAAAATATTGCTAAATCGCATAATGGCAATACTTTAACAGCAACAGCCGTTTCTTCTTCTCATGACATTCTAGAGACAGTTAACCAAAAACAACCTCATGCTATCGCCATTGACGAAGCTCAATTTTTTGATGAAAGCATAGTAGATACTGTTATCGAGTTAAGAGATATGAATCATTGGATCATTATTGCAGGTTTATCTACTACTTCTGAAGGTAAACCATTTAATTCAATGCCCCACCTATTGGCAATTTCTGATAATATCACCCCCATTTATGGGGTTTGTGCAAAATGCGGTAATATTGCTACTAAAACTATCGCACTATTCCCTAAGTCTCAAGATGTGGAAGTGGGTGGTAAAGGAAAATATGAACCTAGATGTAATAAATGCTGGGTAGATGATAATAATAAAGATGAAGGGCATTTGGCATAAACTTAATTTATAGAGGGAGGAAAGACTGTGAAACCAGTAATCGGTATTCCCAGTGCACTGATATACCATTTTTATCATTACAGTTTACACACCTTTTTCCAAAAATTGGGATGTCATGTTGTTTATTCTTCGTACTCAAATAAAGTTATGTTAGATAATGGCACTAAAATGACAATGTTAGATAATTGTTTACCACTAAAACTTTATTTTGGACACATACAAACCCTTGAGAAAGAGGTTGATTATCTATTTATTCCGAGGCTAGTCAGTCTTAAAAAAAGAGAGTACATGTGTCCAAAGTTTATTGGTATCCCTGATTTGATAGCTAAAACTTTTCCAAACACAGAAGAGAAAATATTAAGTCCTGAAATTAATTTTAATAAGAAAAAGAATTTTTGGAATGCTGCTAATTATATTGGTAATATGTTAAAGATACCCACAACAACTCTTGCAAATAGTTTTTTATCTGCCGCTTATATTTACCGGAAAACTATGAAACAGCATAAAAAACAGTTATTTAATTTTAATCATGATAATAAACACAACCCTCGAATAGGGGTTTTGGGACATGAATATGTTTTAAATGACAAGTTAGTAGGGATGCCAATAATACAGAAACTACAAAAATTAGGATGTAATGTTATCACTTCTGCTAACTTAACTTGGATCAACAGAAATAAAACAGATAAGCTGATCCCTAAACAACTTTACTGGACGAAAAATAAAACTTTGTTTGAAGCTGCCCTTTATATAAGTGAGCATGGTCTGGTAGATGGAATTATACAGATTAATACTTTTCCCTGTGGGCCTGATTCAGTAATAAGCGAATTAATTGAAAGGAAAATTTTTCGTATCCATTCTATTCCACTTATGACATTAACATTAGATGAACATACCGGATTATCGGGAATACAGACTAGATTAGAAGCATTTATCGATCTTTTGAACAGGAGGGGTTTCAGTGAAAATTACTTTTCCTCACATGGGTGATTATTGGATAGCTGCTAAATCTTTGTTCGATCAATTACAGCTCGATGTAATAGTCCCTCCTGAAACAACTAAAAAAACTATAGAGTTGGGAGTTAAATATTCACCTGAATTTGCTTGTTTCCCATTAAAGGTGACCTTAGGTAACTTTATAGAAGCTGCTGAAAAAGGAGCAGATACTTTTATTATTCCAGGAGGAATTGGACCCTGTCGATTTGGTTTTTACGGTCCTATTCACAAAGAAGTACTAAATGATTTAGGATATAGAACTAATTTGATTATTGTAGAACCTCCAGCAGCTGGTATTTTTAATTTAATACGTGGAATAGCACCAATACTTACCAAGTTAAAATATGGACAAGCAAAAACTGCTGTAAACATTTTTTGGGCTAAACTTAAAGCAATTGATCAAATTAAAAAAACCGAAAATATTAATAGAGGCCGTACTGCTCAAACTAATGATTTAAATAAATTGACCAGTCAAACTTTACAACAAATTCAAAACATTAGCTCTATTGAGGAAATTAATGATTTGTCTCGAAAATATACCGAAACTGTAATTGAATTATCTGATAGTCAAAAACATCCTTTAAAAATCCTGATCATTGGAGAGATATTTTTAGTTCTGGATGAAGTTAGTAATCAAAAAATTGAAAAAAAATTGGGCAATTTAGGAGTAGAAGTTGATAAAAGCATCTATCTATCTGATTGGATTTTAGAAAATTTAACCCCAGGTAATAATCGACAAAAAGACAAGAAGCAAAAAATTGAACAACTAGCTAAGCCATATTTGAAAGATTTTGTCGGAGGACATGGCAGAGAATCCGTTGGAGAAACTGTATTAGCTAGTTCTGAAGGCTATGACGGCGTAATACACATTTCACCATTCACTTGTCTACCTGAAATTACAGCTCAAGGTATTCTACCACAGATAGGGTATGATAAAAATATTCCAATAATGTCCCTGTCTTTCGATGAACAAACTGGCGAAGCAGGCATAAACACTCGTTTAGAAGCATTTGTTGATCTAATTACACGATCTAAATGGCAAATTAGTTCCAAAATTTTATAAAAGCGGGGGATCTATATGAATAGTTTTAATAATATTAACTCTGGACAACCTGTAATATTAACTACTGTTAATGAAAAGATTTATGCAGGTAGTTATGAAAGTAAAGTTTTACAAGTAAATAAAGACGATTTCTCCGTGACTATTCCCTATTCAAATGGAAAGCTGATCCCCTTATCAGCTGGAACCAAAGTAGAAGTTACAGTAAATGAACAAACCTTTGAATCAGAAATTATTTCACGGAAATTTGGAACAGATCAAACTTTAACCCTTTCTGCACCACATAAAACATTCAAATACAATAAAGAGAATTCAGTCAGCCATACAAAAGTAATTGCTATCACTAGTGGTAAAGGTGGTGTAGGTAAAAGTAGCTTAGCCATTAATTTAGCATTGGCACTATCTAACTTAAACCAAAGAGTATGTTTGGTTGATGCAGATCTGGGAATGGCAAATATAGATGTATTATTAAAAATGACCCCTAAGTACAATTTGACTCATATTTTAAAAGAAGAAGCTGATATTTTTGATGTGATTATAGAAGGCCCTAATAATATAATGGTGATTCCAGGAGGTTCAGGATGGCAAGATATATCTAATTTAACAACATATCAATTCCAAAACCTTGTAAAAAACTTCCGTGAATTAGAAAGTTATACTGATATAATTATTTTTGATACTGGTGCAGGAATTAGCAATAATGTCATCAACTTTTTACTCGCTTCTGATGAAATTTTGCTTATAACCACTCCCGAACCTCATGCTATAACAGATGCTTATGCCATGACTAAAATTATAATGGAGAAAAGTCCAGACTCGCCTGTTAAATTAATAGTTAATAAATCCGATAATCAAAAAGAGGGTGAAGATGTGGGAAACAAAATTAAATTTGCTGCCAGACAGTTTTTAGGTATCTCATTGGATTATTTAGGGTGTGTACGAAAAAACAACTTATTTACTGAATCAGCTAGAAATCAAACTCCAATCTATGCTAATCGACCCTCATCCCCACCTGCTAGAGAAATAAAACAATTAGCCACTAATATTATTGGCAGACAAAACACAAGTAATCAAGGTATCTCTGGATTTTTTAATAAACTGGCCGGTTTATTTGGAAGGTAATACTTTTAGTTAATTCATCCAAATTCTCTAGACCTACTATTAACTCACTTTCACTTCGAATGGGGCCCAAATAATAATAACAAATTTCTCCCAAATGTTTTTTCCATTTTTAATTGTGTTTGTATTTAGCTCTGATTTATTATTATCAAAGTTTATATGATTTAATATATCGTAGTCGATATTCCCTGTATTTGTCTCATGATTTTCCTTTAATTGTTTTATTTGAGATCTGCAAATAGTTTCCGCTGCTATAATTCCCGTAACTAGGGCTTCAGTAAGGGCATTTCCTTCCAACCTATTAGCACCGTGTAGTCCGGTAGTTGCTTCACCTACAGCGTATAAACCGTTTACTTCTGTTTCCATATCAGTGTTTACAGCTATTCCTCCCATAGTAAAGTGAGATAATGGAGAAATTTTAATAGGTTGTCCAGTCCAATTAAAATTCTACACCCGAACGTGCATCTACACCTTTTTGAAAATGATGTTTGATTTCCTTGATTTCACTAACTGTATCAGCCCTATCAAGCAATTCATTGGCAGCATATCTCCCGGTTAGTACTATTTCTACCCACTCTGGCTTTTCATCTATCAGTTCTAATACTTGTTCCAATTCTACCAGATGAAAATCTAAAGCTACATTCAGTTCATCTAATATGACCAGGTCATATTGTTCCGACAAAATACATTCTCTAGCTTTTTCTAGCCCTTCCACAGCCAATTCTACATCTTTGATTTCTGGAGCTTCTCTATTTACAAACTCATCTCTTCCCATAGAAAAAACTTCAACATTTGACAATTGCCTGATAGTTTGGATTTCTCCATAACTGTCACTGTTTTTCATAAATTGAATAATACAAACTTTACCCCCATGTCCTAAAAATCTTAGAGCCATTCCCAATGCTGCAGTTGTCTTACCTTTTCCATTGCCAGTGTAAAGCTGTATAGTACCTCTTCTCTGTTCAGATTTAATTTGAGACATCTCCTTTCCCATTAGGATCAATAAAAGTTGAATGT
>CAZKUS010000058.1:7755-10061 GCA_964556025.1 uncultured Clostridia bacterium
GATAGAAATAAAATATAACAGCGCCTACAATTAATCTATATAAATTAGTGGATATATTATATTCCGTTATTTTATTTAATTCGCTATTATAAACGGTTTCCCTTCATATAAGTTAATAATCAATTTTTTTTGTACAACATATATCTAAAGTATATTTAACAATATATTTTCTTAGGGGCACTCTTGATGTTATTAAAAACAAAGATCTTAGAGCTCACAAAAATAGTAAGCTTAGTTATAATTTTCTTATCTTTTATCATAACACCCGAAGCTGTCTACAGTGGAACACGTCAGGGACTCACTACTTGGTGGCAGATAATCATCCCTTCTTTACTACCATTTTTTATCTTATCAAAATTTTTAATAAAAATGGGAGTAATACATTTTTTGGGGACTTTTTTAGAACCAGTTATGAGACCAGTATTTAATATACCTGGTTCAGGAGCATTCGCTCTAATAATGGGAATGACCAGTGGTGCACCTATAAATGGCAGTATAGCTTCTCAACTGAGAAATTTGCGCATACTAACTATTCAAGAAGGTGAAAGATTAATAGCTTTTACTTCTAATTCCAGTTTGTTATTTATGGCTAGCGCTATTCCAATAGGTATGTTAAATATACCCGAACTTGGATTAGTCATTGTCATAATACACTATACTAGTAACATTGTACTGGGAATTATTCAAGGACAGATAAGTCATATAAAAAATATCAGATCCAAAAATGATAAAATTACATCAGATAGACAGCTTTATACAATTAAAGATCTTTTTTCTAAAGCTCGAACTACTGCTAATGAATATCTTAAAACCCACTACCCCGGGATTAATAAAGTCTGTTTTCAAGTTGTTTCAGAGTCAATGAACAGCATATTACAAATTGGAGGATATATTGTATTATTTTCGGTTTTATCTAATATAATGCTCGAACTGGAATTAAATCTACTTTTATTTAGACTACAAAAACAGTACTTACCCTGGTTCATTCAAGAACAAACATTGTTCACTTCTTTATTGACAGGTCTTTTTGAAACTACTGTAGCAAGCGAGTTGGCAGCAACCTCATCACAACAGCTTCACGAGATTTTGGCAGTAATTCTACTAGCACTGGGATGGGGAGGTCTATCAATCCATGCCCAAATTATGACAGTAATATCTGAAACAGATTTAGGACTAATTAATTTTTTCTTAACTAGATTACTTCACGGGAAATTATCAGTAATCATGTTGTATTGTTTTAATTTCATTATACCTTTAGAAAATTTTGCGCTACCCGTTTCTCAGATAGAGATAGTTGAATACACTTTTCTCCAATACTGGTGTATACTTTTTCTGATCAATTGCAGCCTACTACTGCTATTATTGATAGTGTCTGTAATGTTTTTATATGTAAGTTCGTTAAAAGTTGATCGTTAATAATAAAAATTATTATTCATCTGGCAGCAGTTTCTCAGGTAATAACTTTTTCTCATTTAATTTAAATAAAGCAATCAATCCTAATACGGCACTAACTACGGCGAGCAAATAAAATGTTACTTGTATACCATAGTTCAAAAAATAAGAAAAAGTTATGGGAGCAATTGCAGCCCCGAAAGAACGCACAGCACCGTAAATAGTGCTCATAACCCCTCTAATCTTTTTCGTCTCGACTGAAGTACTCACCATATCTACAGAAGGCAGTACTATGCCCGAACCTACACCTATCAAAACTATAACTATCCAAAAAAGAAAAGTCTGTAAAGTAAGGTAGATTGATACTAGGCAAATCGCTATCAGCAGTAATCCTCCACCCATAATATATTTTGGAGATAGTTTACTGTGCAGCCATTCAGCAAAAGGAGTCGTCATAAGCATGGCTAAAGCAGGTAATGAGATGATTATCCCTCGTACTATTTGATTCATTTCTAAACGAGCCTCCAAATAATCACTTAACCAAAACATAAGTCCCATTAAAATAAATATAATAGAAAAAGCAATAATTAGTGTCATTATTCTAGATGGATCTTTAAATACTTTAAATGCTTTGCTTTGCTTTTCCCAATCAACTTTTCCAATTTTTTTACGTGGTTCTTCTATATAAACCCAGGTAGCCAATGCCACAGGAATAGCTACTATGGGGTAAATAAAAAATATTGAATACCAAGTAATCAAACCTATTGAAGCACCTAAAATTGGACTAGTTACTTTCCCTAATCCATTAGCAGTTTCTAAATATCCTAAAGCTTTACTTCTTTCTAAACTTTGAAACAGATCACCCACGAGAGCTACTGATAAAAACATAGGTGTAGCAGCACCTATTCCTTGAA
>CAZKUS010000059.1:0-10031 GCA_964556025.1 uncultured Clostridia bacterium
AGGATTCGGAACAACTCCCCTAATGACATTTAGACGCTCTTTTTCAGTTTCCATTGTAGGAATAGAATCATGAAGACCAATAGTATAGGGGTGAAGTGGTTTATCAAAAATTTCAAAGATATCAGCTTGTTCTACCACTTTACCCGCATACATTACAGCCACTCTGTCAGCCATCTCTGAAATCACTCCTAAGTCATGAGTGATCAAAGTTATTCCGGCATTGTATTCATCTCTCATTTCTTTGATTAGTTCTAAAATCTGTTTCTGAATAGTAACATCTAAGGCTGTTGTTGGTTCATCAGCCAGTAACAATTTAGGATTACAAGATAAGGCCATAGCTATCATGGCTCGCTGTCTCATCCCACCACTAAACTGATGCGGATATTCATCAATAGCTTGTTTAGCCCTTGGAATCCCTACTATATCTAACATTTCTACCGCATAGTTCCGGGCTTCATGCTGACCCATATTCCTATGCAGCAATAAAGCCTCCATTATTTGATCCCCAACAGTAAATACTGGGTTAAGGGAAGTCATGGGTTCCTGAAATATCATGGCAATATCATTACCCCGTATATTCCTCATTTTTCTTTCAGACTGTTGTAATAGATCAGTACCATCAAATTTTATCTCCCCTCCGACAATCTTACCAGGCGGAGATTGTATTAAGCGTAAAATGGACATATTACTGACACTTTTACCACAACCAGATTCACCTACTATTCCTAATATTTCTCCACGCTCAACGTGAAAGTCAACTCCATCTACAGCTTTAACTACTCCGTCTTCTGTATAAAAATATGTCCGTAAATCATTTACTTCCAATAAGCGTTCAGCCAATAAATGCACCCCCTATTCTTTGAGTTTGGGATCAAGGGCATCTCTCAGGCCGTCACCTAGGAGGTTCAAGCTCATTACAGCCAAAAAGATCATGATGCCCGGTGGTATCCACTGCCACCATCTAAATCTAATTACATAGGAATCTTGAGCTGCCGTGAGCATGTTACCCCAAGTAGGCGTAGGAGGAGCCACACCTAAACCTAAATAACTGAGAAAAGATTCAGTTAAAATAGCTCCTGCTATCCCCAATGTAGCAGATACAATAATAGGAGCCATTGTATTGGGAATCAAATGTTTAACAATTTGAGTCCTATCACTGAGTCCGAGAGCCCTAGCAGCTTCCATAAACTCTTGTTCTCGTAGTGACAAAATTTCCGCCCTAACAATCCTACAAATTCCCGGCCAACCGATAATGGCTATTACAAACATAATATTATAGATACTCGGACCTAGTATGGCCACGAAGGTTAATGCTATTGGTAGAAAAGGAAAAGACATAAACACATCAGCGATTCTCATAATTACATTATCGACAGCACCACCGTAATAACCCGCTATGCCGCCGAGAGTTACACCAATTAAAATTCTCAAGGTGGTAGCGACAAGTCCGACACTTAATGAAATGCGACCAGCATATAAGAGACGAGTGAAAATATCTCTTCCCCGATCATCAGTGCCAAGCAAGTTTTCACTATCGGGTTCTGCATCTGTATTGGCATAATCTATGGCATCTCGATCATGAGGTGTTAAAAATGGCGCAAAAATTGCTCCAAAGGCCAGTACCAGTAAAATCAACAACCCGATAAGTGCCAATCTATTTCGCTTAAAGCGCCGCCATATCATTTTTGCTGGACTTTCAACCTCTTCAGACAGTTCATAAGATTGTGCCAGCTCTTCATTCATTTTCCCTTTAATCTCCTGATCAGCCAACTTATTCCCCCCTTTAGACACTACAAGCAGTCAGTTGCATTTTTATATTACGGGCTTTATTTTTACTTAAATCAATTATACCTGATCCTGGGATCCACAAAAGCATAGGCAATATCGGCCAGTAAATTACCGAGTAATATAAATACAGCCAAGAACAGGTTAACACCCATCATTAAAGGATAATCACGTTGAGTTACGGCAGTATAAGCCAACCTTCCCATTCCAGGCCAGCTGAAGACAATTTCAACTATCAAAGACCCGGAAAACAACATAGGCAATTGAAAACCCATCAAGGTAATTATGGGGATCAAAGCATTTCTAAGAGCGTGCTTATAAATAACAATACGCTCTTTCAACCCCTTTGCTCTGGCAGTTCTGATATAATCTTGTTTAACAACTTCTAACATACTTGATCTAGTATAACGCATAAAATTAGCTGCACTAGTGAGACCTAATACAATAGCCGGTAATACCAAGTGATTTGCCAGGTCCAGTACATTCCATGGGAAAGGGAAATCGGCCCCTGAGGTCTGCATCCCTCCAGTTGGAAACGCTCCTAAACCCACTGAGAAAACCCGGATCATAATCAAACCAAAGAAAAAATTGGGTATGGAGAGTCCAATGAGGGCAAACACCGTGAATAAATTATCCACTTTGGTGTACTGCCGGGTAGCTGATATTATCCCTGCAGGAATAGCTACAACTAATGCCAATAAAAATGCCGAAAAGGACAGCAAAAATGTAGGTCCTATCCTGTGGGAAATTAGAAAACTAACATCTCTTCGATATTGAATTGACATGCCCATATCGCCCTGAGCTAAGTTCCCCATATAATCAAAGTACTGCATATGAATGGGCTGATTTAAACCGTATTGTTCTTCCATTCTTTCTCTAGCTTCAGGTGTCATATCAGGATTGGCATGTAAACTGGCTAAGGGGTTTCCAGGAGCCAGTTGAAATAGACTGAATAACAAAATAGTTATACCCAGCAAAACGGGTATCATAATTAACAGCCGTCTAGTAATATAAGTGCCCAATAGTATATCACCCCTTTACATAAGACCAGATTCAAATTTTAAGAATTCGGGCGCGAGATTAGTTCCCCGCGCCCGAACCAATATGCTTTTCAGAAGTTTACAAGTTCGCGAACTAGATTATTCCTCGTAATCAGTAATTTCCCATTCATGAACATTCCAAGACAGGGCCTGGAATGCAGAAGGTTCAAAGTTTGCTACTCTGTCATTGGTTGACCAGATATCTTTATTGCTGTATACAAAGATATAAGGTAGATCTTCGTTAAATACTTGCCCTAGCTCATTGTAAATTTCTGTTCGCTCTTCCTGCTCAAAAGTTTCTAAACCTTCTTGCATCAGTTCTTCTGCATCCTCGTTATGATACATACCATAATTTAATCCACCATCGGCGTATTCTACACTAAAGATATTGCTGGGGTCAGGTTCAGCAGAAAGTCCCCAACCCATATTCCACATATCAACTTCTCCTCTTTGTTGGTCAACGCGGTCAGTCAATGTGTTGAACTCGTAAGTCTCTATTTCTAAATCTACACCAATTTCAGGCCACTGTTCCAATGCCATTGTAGTCAAGTGTTCTGACCATTCATTGTCAGCGATGGTCTCCCAAGTGAACTCTAGTCTTTCACCATCTTCATTGTACTTATAATCTCCGTCCCTTTCGTATCCTGCATCATTTAAAAGTTCTATAGCTGTATCGGGATCATAAGCGTAATCATTTAGTTCGTCTTCATCAGGATAAGCCCAAGAAACAGGGGAAAATGGGGCGTGGATAGGTTGAGCCAAATCGGGTCCAAACATACCTTCTAAGAAAGCTTCAATATCAAGGCCATATGATAAAGCTTGCCTTACTTCCTGATGTTGTAGATGTTCATCTTCGTGGTTCAAACCAATATAAGTGTAAGCATTGTCAAAGAAAGTTTGGGCTTCCTGATGCTCTTCTTCTTCCAATAGTTCCATATTTTCAGGCGTGGATGCTACCATGACGATATCGGCTTCTGCAGTTTCTACCATGGGCATTTGCTGCTCTGTTTCGATTTCCTCGTAAATAATCCTTGAAATTTCGGGCTCACCATGGTAGTAATCTTCAAAAGCTTCTAAAATGGCGTGCTCATCGGGGCTATATTCTACTAATTCGTAAGGGCCGCTGCCCATAGGGTCATCTGTCTTTTCATGAAGTTCTTCATAATCATCAAATTCATAATGGTGACTGGGCATTGCCATTACCGAATATTCAAAAATGTCGCCAGCATCTGGTTCTTGTGATTCTATTACTAGTGTATAATCATCTTCAATGGTAATCCCTTCTATCTCGTCAGCTTCGCCTTCATGATATTCTTCAACACCGACTATATTGTCAGACCAACTAGATCTAGGACCATCATACTCGGGATGTGCTGTTACTTCTAAAGTAAAGGCAAAATCCTCTGCAGTTACTTCTTCACCATCGTGAAATTCCCAACCTTCACGCAGATGGAAAGTATACTCCAGTCCATCATCGGAAATTTCATAGTCTTCTGCTACTGATCTTTGATCTGTAGTTAACTGACCTTCCTCATCTACTGTTAACAGTGAATCAAACACCATTCCGAGAACCCATGAGTCGTAAACTGTGCCGTAAAGAGGTGGGTTAAAAATACCCTCCAAATCAGGGCCTGCAATAACTAACTCGTCAGGTCGTTCTGCTGCAGGATTATCCACCACTTCTTCCTCTTCTTCCTCTGCCGGTTCCTCTTCATCTTCAGGAGCTTCCTCTTTAGCCTCTTCCGGAGGTGCACAACCTCCCACGGCAAGTGCTGTAGCAAACAGCAAAGCTATAAACAACACAAACAATTTGTTATTTCTCATTCAAAATCCCCCTCCATAAAGTAATTTTCCCCTCATTCTACTGACCAGTCAGTTAAATCGGCTTAAAAATTACTATTTTGTGTTTATACCACCCCCAAATTAAGTTATTAATGTCAATCTCCCCCAATGATATCAATACATTATTCTATCACCTTGATATCGCAATTCCAAGACTTCTTGAGACATGAGATGAGGACCAGTCAGATAGAGTAATAACAAATAGTTTAAAAGGACAAAAATTAGCATGATTTGCACAGATCCCAAGTTTGAATGTTCCCCTTTTACTATAATATATATTATAAATGATATTGCTAATACTATTAGGGGAAGAATGTATTGCACAAATTCAATTTGTAAAAATTTTGGAAATAGGGCCTGATAAAAATCTTCATAGGTATTAACTAAATAAAACACACCACAAGCATAGGTGATTAGCAAAGTAATAATCACCCGATATTTAGGTAAAAACCAAACACTCAATGCAGTAACAATAACAGCAGGTATATAATACGACCAAGTCCACAATAACATCATAATGACGGGTGGGACAGCCAAAGCAAAACCATTTAGTAATTGAGTCGGAGCAATAGATACTTCAGATAATATTTTAGTCGATTCTTCCAATTGAAAATGAACAGTATGTAGTGAAGTGATGAAAACCAGTACAGCAAAAACAGTTAAAGTTGTTCCAATAGGCCATTTTAAATCCATTTTTCCCGGGAAATATAGTCCCATGGCAAATCCGAGTAATGGAACGGCTCCTATCCACAGACTGGGTTTAAGTTCTCGTAAGGGCTCTATAGCAGCCATGTTTTTGATTGCTGACACACCAGTGTTTCGTTTGTTTTCCAACCATTCACTGTCAAAACTTTCATCAAAATCGGACAATTTATTTTGTGACTGTGATAAAGATACTGATATTATACCTTGTTCACGAAAAGGAATATGCGCTCTTTCGGCATTTGCGAAATCTTTTGTGAATTTTAAGGTTTCATGACTATCTAATAAATCATATTTTAAGTCCCTCACCAGCTGTGCAGATCTCTCCCTATCATTAACTTCAGGTTCATAAGTTGCCAATTCTAATTTCTCATTATTTCCTGCAAAATTATCTAAGTATATTACTTTTTTATTATCAGTAGGAAATGGTCTTTCTTCTGCAAACTCTTGTGCACCGATATCACCCTGTTGGGAGGCATTAAAAGCTGTAAATATGACTGTTTTATCCGGTGAAAAGTCGCTTTCCTGTAATTCATTGATAATTTCTAACAGCAATGTTAGAGGTACAGCACTATCTTCAAGGCTGGGATCTAATTCTTGCGAGCCATCTATACCCTGACCATCAAGAGATGCTGCTACCAATACATAGCCATCCATTAGATCACTATTCCCGGGAATAATCCCTGTTACATTCTCTGCCTCCTGACTTTCCACAATATTTAAAGGAATACTAATTTTCAAAGAACAATCATTACTTGGTTTCTCTGTCAATTCAGAAAATAGTTCTTCTGTTACTCCTAACTTAATAATTCCACGTGAGTGAATAAAGGTTTGTTTGGCACCAATTTCGATATCTCTTTGCTTAATTCCTTCTTGGGATTCTGGGTAAATTACAGCCCCAGCATCTTGGTGTACAAGCCATTGATCCAATTCATACTCATCATATCCTCTATCCTTCAATGTAGATTCACTGTAGTCAACTAGCACAGCTTTGTTTTCTATTTTTCCATCTAACTCCTGCATATCCTCGAAATCATTCAAAACTTCAATTTCGGTTTTCAAATCACCACCAGCGCTGTAATCATCTTTTCTTACTGAAAAGTCCTGCCGATACTCAAATTCTCTTTCACCATTTTCATCACTATGCAGAGTCAGGTTTGGTTCACCCTCCCATTTGACAGCAGGAGTTTCAAAGTCAAACCTGTATCCTTCAAAATCTGGATAACCTAATTCATCAGGAGATTTTAAGTCATGTTTTTGAAAAAAGTCTTTCACATAATCAGTGGTTAATTCATTGCCATCCGTTCCCAACCCTCTTCCTTCTAAATCAGGTGATATGAAAAAATCCAGATGTTCATCAGCTTTCGTTTCAGCTGCTACGTCCGTAATAACACTTAATTGTGAAATCGCAATTAAAATAGTAATCAGAAAAAATAACCGACTAATTTTAGGCAATATAACACACCCCAAAATAACCAAACTAAATGACCAATACAGCACTACCAATTTAATTAGTTAAAATATTTTACTACACCTCACACATCCTATACAGTTGCCAATATTATAATAAATCTAACTATATCATGCAATACATTACGGTTGATTTTTTAACCCTTTGGTTAATTTTCTGATATTTATAAATTTTTTAACATTGATTTTTGATAGTTATTTATAATCCGGCCGCAAAATAACCAAAACTGCAGCCGGATTTACTTATGCTTTTACTGAACAATTCTTGATTTACCATAACATTTCAGTCAGTCAGATAACCCGATTCTCTCAATATATGTTCGGATTTTTCTTTATCTTCAGGAGCAACCATAACTACAGGACCGGCACATCCCATGCCCGTTTCTGCATATACTTCGTTTTTCCAAAGCTCTCTACAGGCATTTTCCAATACCATAATATCCATACCTGATATTTCTTCTGTCACAGGTTTCTTAGGAGGAGGAGAGACTTCCTCTTGACCTGAATCGGTATCAGTTGACTTGATCTTTTCTAATATATCAGTCAAACCAGCTTGTTCTGCCTGCTGCATTTCTTGCTCTGTTCTAGAAATTATTTGCCCAGAACTCACCTCAGCTGCAAATTTAATTGACCCTGCTACTACCGGGGCACCTGAAGCCCTTGAAATAATATTTATCACCTGTTTCTGATCTTTTCCTACACCTGGGCCGTAACCATACCCTAAGGATTCATAACTTCCGCCGGTAGTAAAAGCGGAGAAAATTTTCATTAGTAAATTCCCTGTCAATGTATCAGTTACCATGATATCTGCTGAACCAGCCAATAAGTCATTTCCTCTCATGACAAATCCACCGTCACTTCTCCCAGATTCAGCAAAATTTATAGAATAACCATTGTCACGAAGCTCTAATAGAGCTTTCTCTACTTGTTTGGCACCATCGACATTCAATATACCCACTTTTGGATTGGGATTACCCATGGCTTTTGCCGTTATGATTCCGGATAGTGCATTTTTGATCATGGCTTCGACCCTATCCATCCCGGAAGTCCCTGTAGTCGTAGCCAAAAGCATTTCTTTACCCAAACCGGGGGTAATCACTCTCCCCACTGTTGCTACACCAACTGGAAAGTTATAGTGCATAGTCACAGAAGCATCTGCTTTACCGGAAGCAAGCAGTTCTTCCATAATAGTATGCACTTGGTCTTCATCTTGTGTCACCTGTGCATATGGTAACTCAGTTTCTACTTCTGGCCCTACTAACACTATATCTATATCCGGATTTTGTTGTTTGGCTAGTTCTGCCCCCTTAACAACTTCTCCCGGTCCGTGTTCGCTGCCAAGTGTAGTTACACAAACCGTAGACTTATCACCGTATTCACCGGATTCCAAGGCATCAGCCAACTCATGAAAAACTTGAGACAACTGCCGTTTAGCTGAATTGGACAAACTAATTCACCCCCCTTAGTCTTATTATCAACTATTTGATAAATCAGTTTCTTCTGCTAAGGAGTCTGCTAAATCTCTTAGTGATTTAGCAACTATAGATTTAACCTCATCTTTGGAAACAGACTCTTCCTCATCTGCTTCCCCAGTATTAGGCTCCATCACAAAAGAGATACCATCAAATAGGTTTGTCAGTCTTCCTAAGAATAAACTTCCTTTACCGATTATCAACGCACGTTCAATCTCTTCACTAGTCAGCATTTTACGAGCATGACCTATATAAGGAACTCCTGATGGGATATGCCCTTGAGTAGGCGCAAATCCAGGCATCCCTCGTTCTTTTACAAAATTTGCCATATCTTGTTTTTCTAACTGACCTTTCTTCACACCTAATGCAGCTATCATTTTATAGTTAGAAGCAGGTACATCGCCAGCTCCTGCAGGTTGTGTCAGTTCAGGGTTTTGCATTTCTACTGAATATTTGTCTATATCGGTGATTGCTAACCCCATTTTATCGAGAGGATCTGTAGTCAAAGAACTAATTACAGCTTGAGGTGCAGAGCCAGTACCTACATTATGCTTTCCAATGGCATCTGTTCTGATAATGGGATTCTCGCCATCATTTTTGCTGACAAGTATAGCTAAACCACCTAGACAATCTTCCAATACAGGCATTTCTTGTTTAACGTGGTCTTTGCCATTCATACCTAATTTAGCTACTGCTCCTCCAGCAACAATAGCTACATTGTCATAAATACCTGCCTGAACCAGAGCAGATGCGTTAATAACACCATGGGACGGCGCTGAACAGAAGGTTCTGACATCAGACCCTGTAGCGTACTCACAACCTGCTATTTCTGCTATAGCTTTGGCAAAGTTGCCGCCTCCACGTTGATTCACATCACCGCAAGCCTCTTCGCTAACTTCCATTACATAATCAATCTCAGTTAAGTCGACCCCCGACTGCTTACCCAAATGCAGTAATGATAAAGCACCTGATGCTTTAGCCATCAAATTTTCTAACATGACATGAGCATTCAAGTTGGGATCAGTTTGATGAGCAGCTTTTACACAACCCACGATCCTATCACCCAAATACAAAGGATCACCTTCACCCTGATCCACTATTTGCTGTATTTCATTTTCTTCCGACCCCGATAATTTAGAGATTAATTCATCAGTAATTACAGGGTTTTGTTGTAATTTATCCTTTATCTGTGAAACAAAGCTTGTTTCTAATTTAACTAGATCGAAAGAATCACAAATTTGCACTAACCCAAAAAATTCATCTTCTGGCATAATCTCGCCCCAGTCACTATATCTATCCCCAGCCACAGTATTTTCATGCCATGGTTTATCAATATCTGATAGATCATCTGGAGACATATTGCCGATATAAGTTTGATTAGGCGGATATTTTAAAGCATCATCATATGCCCTAGTATACTGAGGTAACTTATCTAGGTATTCACTCTCATTTTTTTTCCACTCTGCTTGTTGACTAGAACCGTGATATCTCATGGTACTAGGAGTGTGAACTAGTATATAACTGTTCCCTTTTACTACAGGAGAAACCATGTGAAACTCACCTCCAGTTCCTAGATTTAAAGTTTTAGCAAAAATCTGCTAAATAAAGGGGATAAGCAATAAAAACTTATCCCCTTAGTTACTGCTCGGCAGCTTTAATATATGTTTAATCTTCAAATACAGTTTGAATTTCTAACTCGGTTTCTAGAGCTTTTAACGCT
>CAZKUS010000060.1:0-2236 GCA_964556025.1 uncultured Clostridia bacterium
GCACTAAGACAAGGGACAGCAGATATTGCTTTTGGATACAGTGGTGTCATTCCTATGGAACATGGATTTGGAGAACCGGACTTATATAACCAGCCGACTTTTGGTGGTGTAGATTCTATCTGTGATCAACTAGCTAATGGAGCAGCACTGGTAATGGGCCAGAGAGATGAAAAGATTCCTGTAGTAATTTATAAGGGTTTAGCTCATCTACAACAGCTCAATGATGAAAAGCAGGCACAGCCTGCACTCCCTTATAATCTTATGGCCAGCTTTATGAAAGATGTTGTGTTATCGAGATTCAAATTGATGTTTAAGTTATAGGAGCTATTAGCAATCCAAAATTGACTTGTAAACAGCTGAGGATTTATTTCTCAGCTGCTTTTGTGTAATTTATTTTGTCTATCAATTTTTTCACTACTGCACGCCAATCTCCTATTACCCCGTAATCAGCTACTTGAAAAATAGGGGATGAGCTGTCTTTGTTGATTGCTACAATGGTTTCAGACTCTATCATACCTGCGAGATGTTGAGGAGCACCCGATATACCACAAGCGAAGTATAATTTTGGTTTTACTCTATTACCACTGTATCCTATTTGATACTCTTTAGATATAAAACCCTCTTCTACAGCATCTCTAGAAGCTCCCACTGTACCACCTAACAAATCAGCAAATTCTTGTAATATATTAAAATCATTGGAGCTTTGAAGACCTTTGCCACCAGCAACAACTACAGAAGCATTGGTAATATCTACTTCTTCGTTTTTAATTTTATCTTTTATTATTAATTTATCGTCACTAGAACTAAGGTTGTATTTCTCCGTAAAAATTTCACCTTGTCGGTTAGTATCTCGATATGCTTCTTTAAACTCTTTGTGGCGCACTGTAACAATTTGAGGGGTAGTTTTTGTTGTGATATGGGCGAGAATATTGTCACTAAAAGCAGGTCTGATCTGTATCAGTGTTTTATCATTATCTAATTGTAAATCTGTACAGTCGGCAGTTATGCCGGTCTTTAATCGAGCTGCTATTCTAGGAGCCAATGAACGGCCGAATTTTGTAGCTCCAAACAGACATATGCCTGGATTGAGTCTAGTTATCAAATCTGTTAGTGCCTCTGAATAGTACAGTTCGTGGGGATAGTTAAAATAAGAGGATTGTAAATGATAGACCTTGTCAGCTCCTCGATAGATAAGTTCGTCAAGATTTAAATCATCTGAACTAATACATGCAGCATATACATTAATCTCTAATTGATCTGCTAATTCACGAGCTTTAGACAATAGTTCATAGCTGATTGAGTGAATTTCATGCTTTGACTGCTCTACAAAAATTAAAATCCCATTATTTTGATTTTGAATATTATATTTTATTGTCATTTTATCCCTCCATTATTCTTTGTTTCATAATCAGTTCAGCAAGATCATCTAATGCTTGATCATGTTCTTCTTGATCATACAGTTTTCCTTTTCTAGAGGTGGTAGGGGGAATAACTATATTTTTAACTTGAGTGGGAGAACCCTTTAGTCCAAAATTATTTTGATCTAATTCACTACCCAAGTCTTCTAATTTCCATCTGACTATTTCTGTTTTTTTAGCTTTCATTTTACTTTTTAGACTAGGTAATCTAGGTGTATTGATATCTTTTGTAACAGAAATCAAACAGGGGAATTCAAGCTGTTTTAAGTAAATACCATCTGTGAGTTCAGAAGTTACTACTAAATTATTAGTATTAAATTCTTCTATCTTAGACACAAAAGAAGAATGGGGGATGTTTAATAGTTCAGCTACTTGTGGACCTACCTGGGCTGTGTCTCCATCTACAGACATGTTCCCGGTTATTATTAGATCTAAATTATCAATTTTTTGAATAGCTTTAGTCAAAGTCAAAGCTGTTGCCCAGGTATCTGAACCAGAAAATTTCTTATCAGATAACAGTACAGCTTCATCAGCACCACGAGAAATAGCTTCTTTTAATGCAGATTCTGCAGTGTCTGGCCCCATGCTGATCGTTATAATACTAGTATTAGTAGAATTTTGAGAATAGCAATTTTCTTTAATTTGTACAGCAGTTTCCAAAGCATTTAAATCAAAAGGATTTATTTCAGTACCTGCTGACTTTCTATCTATAACGCCTCTCTCATTATCAAATCTTACTTTTTCCATTTCGGGGACTTGTTTTATCAATACACCAATTCTCAAAATAATTGCCTCCTATCTCAATTTTACATCCAATG
>CAZKUS010000060.1:2336-10025 GCA_964556025.1 uncultured Clostridia bacterium
TATTTTATAAAAAACTTGTCGACTTGTCTATTACTAGACTAAGTCGACAAGTTTGAAAGCTAATTATACAATAAATACATTTTATTCATCGATTTTATTAAATCTACTAGGACTATTAATTAAAAAGATTAAGGAAATTATACTCAATATTGCAATAACTAAAGCAGGTATTCCACCTAAATAAGAAAGAATTCTTATTCCGTCTACTTCGAAAACAGTTAAAAAGATAACTGCAACTACACCGATAATTGCCCCCCAAAGAGTTTTCATATAAACAGGAGCTTCATCATCAGCACCTTCAATACCAGTGGTGGAGATACCGGACATGGCATTGGTCGTGGAGTCTGTGGCTGTAGCGAATGTGATCACAACGGCGATCAGGTATACTGCACTAATAAGAAATCCGAAAGGAAGCTGTGCCATAAGTTCATATGCTACAGCGCCTTCTCCAGCTTCATTGAACACTTCAACTAAATCTACAACTCCGGCCATTTGAAAATTGATAGAAATCCCACTAACTATAGTCATCCATATTACTGAAAAACTTGCGGGGATGAAAAATGTCATGGTAATCATTTCTTTAATAGTATAACCATAGGCAATTCTAGCCAAAAATACTGCTGTTACGGGAGCCCAAGCCATCCAGTTGGTCCAGTAAAAGGTTGTCCACCCTGTAGCCCAGTCATCTCCTGCTGCTGCACCTGTAAACAGAGCGTTATCAAAAAAGTTGGATAAAAACCCTCCGAATGCTTCTGTACCCAAACTAAACATGTACACTGTTGGGCCAAGGATCACAAAAGCGGCAAGAATAAAAAAGTACAGATAAACATTGAAGTTAGCCAAGTATCTGATCCCTTTGAAAAGTCCAGAACTAGATGTGGCTGTAAACAATAGAGTAGCTCCAACTGTGATGAAAATGTACAGACCGGTGGTATCTGCAATTCCAGTCAATGCATTGATACCGCTGCCAGTATTCACCACGGCTGTGGCAAAGGAAGAAGCTATACCAGTTGCCAGAGCAAATAGAATTATTGCATCGATGGCAGAATCAAATCGTTTCTGTTTTTCTGCCCCAATTATAGGGCCGATCTCTGATCCGATACTAAAAGGACGTTTCATGTTATAGTAAGCAAATCCAAATACCAATGCAGGGACAGTGTAAATCGCATAAGGTAGAAAAGTCCAGTGTGTAAACATAGTTTCCATGGCAAATAGAGCTGCATCTACAGTCATTGGTTCAATATGATCCGGTGGATAAGCTAAATGGGAAATAGGTTCTGCAGTTCCCCAGAACATTATACCGGAAGCAATGGTGGTAGTTAATGAAATTGCAAACCAAGATTTTTTGGTTAATATAGGTTTAGCGTTTTCACCGCCTAGTCTAACATTACCTAAAGGCGAAAAATACGCGGCTACGACCATAACTAATGAAATAAGTGCCACGATACTAAAGATCCAGCCTAAATCTTCAGTCATAAAATCTGAAGCGGTACTGGTAACGGCGATAAACCCTTCTTCACTGACAAAGTTTAAAATTATAGTCAGTATTAACAGGGAAAAGGTTGGATAGAATACAAGTGATCTGATACTTTTTCTACCGTTTTTTACCTCATTTTCTTTCGTGCTCATTTTTTAACCCCCTAAAATTTAATTAAAAAAATAATTATAGTGTAGTAATTCATTTACAGCATGTTGTCAGGATTCCAAAAATTATTTGGATCCAATTTAGTTTTTAGTTTTTGCAATTTTTCCAATTTGTTTTTGTCTACCACTTTTTTAAAAGTCTCTTTTTTGAGTTTACCGATACCGTGTTCATTGAATACTTTATCACCGCCTTTGTTTTGATTTTTTTGGGCCCAATTATCAATTAACTCTTTTCCTTTAATATAATCTTGGAAATTTTCAGAAATAATGTTTACATGTAATCTGTTGCTAAAAATATGACCAAAAACTGTTCCCTTTAAGTCCAGATCATTCAAATCCCTTTTGTAATCTACAACTAATTGTCCCAATGTTTTTTCTTCAACAGACATATCAGTGGACAGCTTAGTAATTCTAGAGTCACAATTATTCTTTGATGCAATTACAGTGTTGACTGCTTCTGGTGCAGCATGTCGTAACTTTTTAATTTTCTGAATTTCTTTTGATTCGGACACGGCCCAAGTATTGTCTATATCACATTCGTGCTCAATTGCTAAATTCATTAAGATTTCTGCTATTTCTTCAACTTCCTCTTCATCATTTCCCTGTAACTCTAAATAGATGATTCCAGCAGTATTTTCTCCTAGATCGGGAAGACTTTGGAGTTCAGTATCAATTTCTTTAACTTCATTAATATAAGAGATGGTCAATTCATCGATAAATTCTGCTACTGTTAGATAAGCATTTTTCTGTGTCAGCTTTAAATGCCTTAGTTCTTCTGCAAACTTTAATAACGCTTCTTGATCATCGAAGAAAAAACAGATACCCCAATGAATTTTTGGGCTGCTAATAACTTTGATCTCACAAGCAGTGATAATGCCAAATATACCCTCACTGCCTAACAAAACATCAACTATATTTTCATTTGTACTTAAACCAAATTCCCCTTGATTAAATTCATCCAGTACTTCTTCAAAATTTTCCACGTCTAAGACCTTAATAGTTTGAGTTTCCTTGCTAGCATACAAGAGTTCACCATGATCATTTAACCAGTATAGTCCATGTATATAATTGTTATTGCTCCCGTAAAAATCAGCGTCTAGCCCCCGAGCATCTGTAGCGATAACACCACCTATAGTAGCTGTTTTTTCACTAGAGTTAGGTGGCCAAATCAGATTATGCCTGGAGAGTTTTTGCTCTAACTGATCAAGGGTGGCGCCGGCCTCTGCTATTACAGTAATTGTGCTGTTGTCAGTATTTGGTTCTGTGATGTTGTTTAAATTACTTAGATTCATAAGATGTCCATTTGTAGGTACTGCTCCTCCACAAATTCCAGTCTGTCCACCTTGAACAGTGATTGCTGTAGACGAATCTTGTAAATGTTTAATAATTTGCGCTGCTTCAGATATACTCGAAGGGAAAGAAATACTGTCAGCTTCTCCAATTAATCTAGATTCATCTGTTAGATAACTTTGGTATCTTTCATCTAATGGTTTAATTAAATTTTGAACAGTCATATAACCCTCCTTGCCTTTTAAGTTTGGATTTCATCCTTTAAAATGTGTAATAGCTCATCTACAACATCTTGATAATCAGCAGTTATTGCTATATCAGAAACATCAAAGATAGGAGCATCTTTATCCTTGTTAATTGAAACAATGAAATCACTTTGGTCTATACCGACTAGAAAAGCAGCTGATCCCGAAACACCAATCGTTATACAGATTTTTGGTGAAACTATTTCTCCTGAAGCACCAATTAATTTACTCATATCTGTCCAGGCATTCATTACCACGGGGCGAGTAGCACCTAAGGCGCCATTCAGTTGATTGGCTAATTCTTCAGCCTTTTCAATTCCTTCTTTACTCCCAACACCTCTACCGGCAACCACGATAATTTGTTGTTGGCTTAAGTGATCAGTTTTTTCTCTCGGTGATATATCAAAATTTTTCAACCAAGGTAATTTAGTTTGATAATTTGAACTTTTAATTTGCGTTGTTTTTGTTACAACAGGGGAACCATATTCTAACTTATCAGTTTCGTTAAGCCCTTTAGACAATGAAATACAATATGGTTTTTGATTTAACTTAAATTTAGCAGTTAGATTGTTAGAATACACATTTTTCTCTGCAATCAGTGAATCTTTGAAAACCTGACAGCTTCTTACATTTATCAAAGAAGAACCTTGAGTTTTGTATGCTAGTCTAACAGCAATTCCAGGGCTCCAAAGACTGCTGGGAAATACAAGTAAATCTGAATGGATCTGTTGTTGAGTTTCAAATAAGCTATTTAAGAGCTGTTCTTCATGAGATAAAGTTGGAGTATGAATAATACGGACATGATTAATTTGTGTTGTAAATTGAAGCTTTTCTATATCTTGTTCTTTTTCACATAATATCCAGGCTTCAATGTCGTTGTAGCTATAAAAATGCTCATTAAGAAAATGATTTAATTGTTGTAACTGTTCATTTAATTGATTTGAGACACCGTTTAACACAACAGAAATTTTCATGGCTATTTCAATCGCTCCTTTAAATAATCCTGATAAAGCTCTTTAACTATTTCTTTAGATGTCTCTTTGTCAATTCGAATGCCTTCTCTCGAATTCTGTTCTCGGTAAAGGTCTATTAATTCTAAACTTTGATGACAATCAGTTACCTGGTCTTGTGAAAGTAAGTCGGTGATCTCTAAAATATGAATTTGTTTCTTTTTGGCTGCTAATTTATCTTTAAGAGTTGGTACTCTTAAATAAGATTTTTGTACATCGCCTATGGAAATTACAGCTGGACCAGAAATTATTTGCTCAATAATCTGTTCATCATTCAAGGATGTAACTTTAATACAATTATCATCGGATGCCTCTAACTTAATAACATTAGTAATACAGGGGATGTTTAACTTTTCAGCTAACAATAGGGGAGTCTTACCATTATCCCCGATTCCACTTTGTCTCCCCATGACAATAAAGTCTTGATCTTCTATTTCAGTAATGTACTTCTCAATCAAATCAGAAATAGCTTCAGAATTAAATCTGATTTGATTTTGGTTATCGACTCTGACTGTTTGATGATAATTTAAAGCGTACATATTTTTTAGATATCGATCAGAGTGTTCATCACCAATAGTAAAGGCAGTTAATTTGTGAAAATCCTCTTGATTTTGAGCGCTCCATTGATCTGTTAATTTCAATACTAGCTCGATAGCACTCTCATCATAGGGGTTAATAATTTTAGGTACAAAACTAGTATCAACCGAGAAGTGACTGTCCACTACCCAGTCACTTCTCAGTAATTTGTCCAGATCAGGAATAACCTGAAAACAAGTCAAAACTTTCATGGTCATTACTTTTCACCTCATTAGAGTTTCAAACTAGTCAGTGGGGAAGAGGGTTCCGTGATTCATTATGTCATTGGGATCAAAAGCTTCTTTTAAAGTGTTTAAGATGTAATAGGAAGAGCCGTATTCATCTTTAATCCATCTTGCTCGATGTTTTCCAACACCATGATGATGTACCATTGAACCACCAGCTTTTAATGTTTCTTCCACAATGATTTCTTTAATAGGGTAATGATATTTTGTGATTTCTTCTTCAGGTTCGATATCTACTACATTGTAGCTGTAGACAAAATACATATTGGTGCCATTCACATAACTGTGAGAGGAGTGGCCGCCTAACATAGTTAAGTCAGGGATCTCTTCGCGAATTCTTTCAAGACATCTTTCGTAAATTTCATTGATTACATCCCAAGTTCCAGAGACCTCTGTTGTAAACCCAATGTGTTTGGTTTCTTTGATTTCTTCATCTTCATTTGTAATTTTAGTCATATCCCAGTTTAAGTTTTCAAACCAGTTTTGGATCTTTTTGGAATCTACTTTTTCAAAGTCTCCAAAACTAGCTACAATTTCTTCTATTGCTTGTCCTGTAGCTTCTGATAGCAATTTTGGTCCTTCGGTCATGAATATTAATACACATTTTCCTTTAGAGAAATGTGAGAAATGGTCTTCAGCATCTTCTGGGTCGTATAACCGTGCAACTGAAGGTCTATATCCTTGCACCATAACTTCTCTCAAAATCTCAAAACCAGTTTTCATATCATCTAACAAATAAGTGTAAAAGTTATGGTTTTCTGGTCTATATTTAAATAGCTTGACAGTTACTTCAGTTACATAACAAAGGGCGCCCTCATTACCTATAACAACATGTCTGATATCAGGCCCCGTGGCTCTGCGGGGAACATTTTTGATTTTGGTGATTTCACCATTGGGGAATACTGCCTCTAAACCTACTAACATATCTTCTATACCACCATAAAGAGTTGATAGTTGACCGATACTTCTTGTTGCTACTAGACCGCCCATCTGTGCTATTGGCTTAGATTGAGGGGAATGTCCTGTGGTAAGACCTTGTTTTCTCAACTTATTTTCCAGTTCTTCTAAACAAACACCACATTGTACTGTTGCTAGCATATTATAAGGATCAATTTCAACTATTTCGTTCATCTCTGAACCGTCTATGACTACGGAATTTTCAACTGCAGTTTCTAGGCCACCTTCTGTAGCAGAACCACCAGTTCTTGGCACTACGTTAATATTATTGTCATTCATATACGACAATAATTCAGAAATCTCCTGAGAGTTATTCACTTTAACAACTGCGACAGGAAGAGGTTGAGTATAAACCTCATGGACACCTTCATACTTTCTGAAACGATCAATACTATTGGCTTTTAAAACTTCTTCATCAGTAACTACTTGTTCTTCAGATAAAATGTTTTTCACATCTTGTACAATCTGTTCTTTATTTAAAGACATATTAAAAACTCCTTTCTGATTATTTTCGGATTTTTACTCAAAAGAACTTACTTTAATAGTTCGTAAGATTTTTTGAGCAAATCATCAGTGTAATTGGATATACACTTATAAACGCCTTCATTGAATTTGTGATACAATTCGGTGTTCTCTTGATGTGGTGTAAAAGAATCACTGAATTTAACCATATTTTTGATTGCCTCATCGTAACTTTGATATATATTTAAGGCCACAGCCACTGAAATGGCAGATCCAACACTGGCTGATCCACTGACAAATGCTCGAGTTGCAGGAATGCCAAACACATCTGCTATAATCTGCATCATTAAATCGCTGTAAGAGCCCCCTCCTGAAACAATTAATCTGTCAGGATATAAATCTATTTCATGGAACATATTATCCATATTGTTTTTCATGGTGAGAGCGATGCCTTCTAAAATGGAACGATGTATATGAGCGCGATTATGTCTGCCATCAAAACCGATCATCATCCCTCTCTTGTGAGGTTCATCAGCTGGAGCAAGCCAATCGAGCACTGTCATTAAGCCATTACTACCTGGAGGCACTTCCATGGCTTCTTGGTTTAAAACTTCTTCTGGCGAAACTCCCATCATTTCAGCCTTTGCCTGTACTTCTTCACCCAATAGGTCTTTAAACCAGCTCACTGTCCACATACCCCTGCGAATTCCGTGGCTTTCATACAGATATTCATAAGGAATAGAGGCAAAGTTAGTCCAAAAGCTTTCTGTATCCTTTAAGTTGCTAGTACCTTGAACCATTCCAGTAATATAGGTCCCTAGGGAAATTAGAGCAGTCTTATTTGAGGAAAGACCGGCTCCTAAAGCTTCTACTCCTTTATCATTTGCGGTAGCAACTACTGGCAGCCCAGTTGGAATTCCAGTCTTTTTTGATACTTCATCTGTTACATAGCCAAGTATATCTCCGGGCATTTTTAGGTTAAATAGCATATTTAGTGGAATATTATAATAGTCTAGTGTTTTTGTATCTTGGCTCCACTGCCATGTGTCAGTATCTATAGGCCACATTCCTTGATAATTAGCAGCAGTGTCGTTAAACTTCCCGGTGAACCTATGAGTGATGTAACCTGAAGATGTAGTTACATATTTAACTTCTGGATTAGTATGCTCATAGGGTTTAGAAACTCTATAATCCATCCAACTCATAGCTGGTGAGGCTAAACTCCCGTCTTCTTTTAGCTGACATCTGCAAAATCTAATT